>JASHVC010000107.1 GCA_030039655.1 Xanthobacteraceae bacterium
AGTTTGAAGCCAAGTTCATTGATGTTCTTATTTCTCAACTTCGCTTCAAGCTTCATAAGGCAAGCCAACGCAAAGGATCGCCCATTAAAATCGAAGCGCACAGCTACATGCTTCGCACATCGGGGTAACGCGGCCAAGCAGTTGGTCGACTAGTCCGACACTCCGTCCATTCCGATGGTCTTGGAACAGAGAGTTATCTCGGCGGCTTCCTTTGGCAAACTAAGGACTCAAAAGGATGTCAGCCCCGAACCATATAGGAGCCTGAAATCACACGCAGGAGGAATTAGATGACTGAAGATGAAAAACCACGCGTTCTGGGCTTGAACCACATCGCGCTCGAGGTTGGAGATATTGAGGAGGCCCTGGCGTTCTATGGCCGCCTCTTCAAATTCGAGTTACGCGGAAAAAGCGACTCCATGGCCTTCATTGACCTAGGCGATCAGTTTATTGCCCTTCAAAAGGGCCGTAAGCAGCCCGCTGATGATGATCGGCATTTTGGCTTGGTGGTCGAGGACAAGGAACTGGCTCGCAAGGCATTGAAGGCGGCGGGCGTCAAACCACTGGGAGGGCCTTTCCTTGACTTTCGTGATCCCTGGGGCAATCGCATCGAGATTGTTGGCTATGACAACATCCAGTTCACGAAAGCTCCCAATGTGCTGCGTGGGATGGGTCTTACTCACCTCAAAAAAAACGAGAAAGCAAAAAAGGAATTGGCCGATAAGGGTATGAGTGTTTGAACAGCGGATAACGCCGGCCGTTCAACTACTTGATTTTCCAGGAGGCTGCCGCCGATGGTCGATAACGGTTGGATCAGTCGCAGGAACGAAAGTTCGTATTCATATAACGTTCCTGCTGCTTCTAGCCTGGATTTTCTTGGCGAACTTCTTCTCGGTGGGTCCCCAAGCGGCATGGGACGCGCTTCTTTTCGTCGTGCTGTTGTTTCTGTGCGTGTTACTCCACGAATTTGGGCATATCTTTACGGCGCGGGCCTTCGGCATCTCCACGCCGGACGTGATCTTGCTGCCGATTGGCGGCGTTTCACGGCTTGAACACATTCCCGAAAAGCCTCTTGAACACATTCCCGAAAAGCCTCGAGAGGAGTTCCTCGTCGCGGTAGCAGGACCTGCCGTCAATGTGGTCATTGCAGCGCTTCTCATCTTGTCCGCCGGTGCCAAACTTGGCATGCGTAACCTGGCCGCAATCGAGAACACCAGCCAGGGCTTCATCAACCAGCTGGCCACGGTCAATTTGTACCTCGCGGTGTTCAACTTGATCCCGGCCTTCCCGATGGATGGAGGACGTGTGCTCCGCGCCCTGCTTGCGACCCGGTTTGGTTACGTCCGGGCTACCGAAATCGCCGCGGCAGTGGGCCAACTGGTCGCCTTCGCACTTGGCTTTCTGGGCTCGTTCGGTAATCCGTTGCTGATCTTCGTCGCTATTTTCATCTATCTCGCCGCCTCGTCGGAGGCCCACGTCGTGGCCATTCGCGCCATGGCTCGGGGCGTTCCAGTAACCGCTGCGATGCTAACAAAATTCGAAACACTCACGCCGGATGAACATATCGACAAGGCAGTCGAGACCGCGTTGCACACAAGCCAAGGCGAGTTCCGCGTGATGGACGGAATGAGTCACCCAATTGGCTTGCTTGCTCGAAACGATTTGATCCGTGCGTTGAAGGAGCGCGGTCCACAAGCAAGTGTCGCCGACGCAATGTCGAACAGTTTTCCAACCGTGAATGACCGGCGCTGCCTCGACGAAGCCTTCCGCTTGCTGCAGGAGAAATCAGCGCCGGCTGTGGGCGTGGTTGATGCATCAGGAAAACTCGTCGGCCTGGTTACCTCTGAGACAATTGGTCAGATGCTGATGCTGCACCAAAAAGCAGCCGCCAAGCACCCCTTTTGGGCCTTGGAGCCGAGCGGCCAGCTAGCGGCTCCGCATATCTTTGGAATGCAATCAACCGCGTTCAAACCGAAGTCTATTGGCGGCAGAAATCCGTGCCGCGCTTATCACGCAGTTTAAAATCTGTACCACTGACGCGCTTGCAGTTCCCAAAAATATTTGGGGGCTTGCCTTATTTTACGGAATAGAACTCAAGCACCGCAGCAGAGAGGTGCCATAGAACGGTTCTTTCATAGGTCAAACAATGTATAGTCGCGCCGAGGGAGAAATTCATAAATAGAGGGAACACGATGGCCGGTTTATCGACTTCCAATTTTAATCCAATTCTGACTGATACGAGCAGCGGGCCAAGCTTCACGATGCTCGGAACCACAATGCGTTTGATCGCTACGGCCGCCGATACCGGAGGTAGATTTACAGTGCTCGAGCAAGTTACGCCAACCGGTTGGGGGCCACCACGTCACATTCATTCACGTGAGGACGAGATTTTTCACGTTCTTGAGGGCAGCTACGAGCTGCATGTCGGCGATGAGCGTCGGACCGTTTCCGCTGGCGCCTATGCGATCCTTCCACGCGACGTTCCACACGGCTTTCGCAATGTGGCGCCGGCACCCAGCCGATTGCTTTGTGTAATTACTCCTGGCGGATTAGAAGAGTATTTCTTGGCCGTGGCGAAATGTCCGCCACCCCCGAATCCCATACAACTGGCCGAACTGGCGCGACCGTTCGGTCTAACTCTACTGCCGCCCGGAGCCTGAAGGAGCGGCAATCTGTACCCCTTCAATCAGCGCTAACGACTTCGCTGCCGCCGTCGGCTGCCCTTTCCTATGGGTTTTTGTTCAGTTAGGTTCCCCATTGAGCCGCCAGCGGATCGTGCCGACGTTCCGCGAATTTAAAGGCGGCGACACTGCCCGCGGCGGGCGAGCAATCCCGGGAAATAGCTTAAAATTGCTGCGCGGCTTCGCTAATCGCCGAAGCCGACCGCCGTGATGCCTCGGAAAGCGATTACCTATCCAGTTCCTTTTGAGAGAGCAAAGAGAGGGGAAAATGGACCAGCAAACACCGCAAGCTCAATTGATCCAGATGGCCACGGCGCACTGGATATCAACTCTTGTCTACGTCGCTGCTGATATGGGGCTAGCCGATCGCCTGGCTGAAGCACCGAAGACCGCTGCTGAGCTTGCTCAGTCGACGGGCAGCGACGCGTCTGCGCTGTACCGCGTGATGCGGACGCTCGCCGGAACGGGAGTTTTCATGGAGAATTCCGATCACCAGTTCTCTCTAACGCCTCTCGGTGAGGCACTAAGGACCGGCAAGCCAGGCTCAGTCCGCTCGTCCGTGCTCACATTGGCAGGGGACTTGGTCACGAAGTCAGTTGGCCAGTTGCATTATTCGATCCAGACCGGGAAGACCGGATTTGAGAAAGTCTTCGGCATGCCACCGTTCGAATGGCTGGCAAAACATCCAGTCGAGGCATCGATGTTTAGCGAGACCATGGTCGGCTTTCACGGTGCCGAACCTGAGGCTGTCGCCAAAGCCTACGACTTTTCTCAATTCGAGACCGCAATCGACATCGGCGGCGCGACCGGTAATTTGCTTACCGCGATTCTTAGCCATCATCGCCAGCCGCGCGGCGTACTGTTTGACATGCCGCATGTACTTCGCGATGCGCCGGCGTTTATCAAGGCACGCGGCTTGACGGATCGCATCACAATCGAATCCGGAAGCTTCTTTGAAAGCGTTCCCGCCACCACCGGCGCCTATTTGCTCTCCCATATCATCCACGATTGGAGCGAGGCTCAATGCCTCACAATACTTGGAAACTGCCGCCGTGCCATGAAGCCAAATAGTCGCTTGCTCATCATCGAGATGGTGCTTCCAACCGGAAACACGCCGCATCCCGGCAAGATGCTCGACATAATTATGCTGACGTTCGCCGGCGGACAGGAGCGAACCGAACCCGAGTACCGCGAACTTCTCCAAAAGGCAGGTTTCCGACTCACGCAGGTTGTGCCGACCGAATCGGCGGTGAGCGTAGTTGAAGCATTACCAACCTAACCGGAATCATAACTTCTGGCAGGCCACGACGCGGTACGATTCCACTTGAAGGCTTGATAGGCCGCGCCTCACCAAAATGCTGTGCAATGTCGCTCGTTTAATCACTGATCATTTTTCGGTCACTATGCTCCCAATGAAGACAGTCTTGTAATTTACTGAGAGTCATCGAAAATTTCTACTTGTAAGGATTTTAGCGATCAAGATTTAGTCCGTCACTGGATGGCATGCGATTTGCTGGCGTTTGTGTGCCAAGCTGCACCAATTGATGGCGTGTTATAGAGTTGTCATCACCATTTCATTGTGTATCGGCGATATGCGCGAAAAGTAGGGACGGAACCGCCCATGGATTTCAATTCGTTCATGGGAGCTTGCTATGAGCACGCAGTCCGTCTTGTACCGGGAGAATGGGTTCCGGCGAGCAAAAACTCGCCGGCCTCTCTCGAACGATTTTTTCAAAGTCATTCTTGAATGGAAACAACGAGCGCGGTCCCGACGCGAACTCGCCCACCTATCATGCCTCGACATAAAAGACATTGGCTATCCAGCCGACCTTGAGGCGGAAAAGGACAAGCCATTTTGGCGGAGGTGAAACTCACAACCCCACCGTAAGAACTGCAACCCGAAGGCACGCACCATGGCAGATATTCTCGGCTATGCTGCCTCTTGCGCTGTGCTGGCAACGTTTCTCATGCGGACCATGATTCCGCTGCGCATCGTCGCGATCCTCAGCAATATTTTATTCCTGGGGTTTGGCTATATCCAACACATTCATCCGGTCCTCTTTCTCCATTTGGCGCTGTTGCCGATTAACGTGTGGAGGCTTTTGATTTTGCGGTCTCGACATTCTTCCGTGCTCTCAAAAATCGCTAGACGTGCGTCGCATTAACGCCAGCTTGGTCCGGGCCAGTCAGGCTATCGAGCAAGAACTTTCTATCATCTAAAAGCGTTAAAACTGCTTAAGAAAGCTGAAGATTGTGCAAAAGAAGTAGGTGATCCTTAGCAGTCAAATCAAACTTCTCTGTACACTTGCGACTCAGTACGCGTAATTTGTTCGTGTTCGGTCTCCATCTGCAAACGGCGCTGCCTTAAATGAGGACAGCACTTGCGCGTTTTTGGTGTGATGAGAACGGCGTAAAAAACCTTGAATATGGCCTTATTGTCGCTGCGGTTGCTCTGGCCATCTTCGACGTTCTTGTAGGCAGTCATTTTAAACTCCCAAGCACGATCGGCGCCGGTTCAACGCTGATACCGTAACCACGACAGGGCTTG
>JASHVC010000108.1 GCA_030039655.1 Xanthobacteraceae bacterium
TGTTACCTCGCCTTCCTCTCGGCGTCGCGACTTGGCCGTATCCTTGGCGTCACCGGAAACATCGTGGCGTCGCGCCTCCTCGGCGTACTGCTGGCCGCACTCGCCGTGCAATACGTGGTCGACGGAATTCGCGCCATCCTTCCTCGCTAAATCGCGTGACGATTGGGTTCTCCTGCTGCGGGCGCCGTTCAGCAAGAAAGAGCCATTCGCTGGCCGGCACATCACGCGGAACGTAAGTTGCGCATAAACGAACATAGCCGCCAGGTTTTGATGCGCAGATTTGCGCAACTGCACCGCGTGTGACGCGGCGTCTCATATCAACCCCCTTGACAAAGTCGCCGAAAATTCCGGTGTGCCGCGCTTGCAACGATTCCGCAAAAAATGCTCGCGGACCCCACAGAAAACGCTCGCAAAACCAAATCAGGACTCCCCGCCCATAGCGGTAAAATATAACCGTCCGCTCGGTTGAGTCATGTACTGTGGAGGTGAGTCGTGAAGCGTTTTCTGTCGTTGAGTAGTATGTCGTGCGTGCTTGTTGCCGCGTTTCTGGGTTCCGCCAATGCGGCGGATATGAGTATGCCCCTCAAGGCGCCACCCATGGCGCCGCCGACTTCCAACTGGACCGGCTTCTACATCGGCGTCAACGGTGGCGCTGGCTGGGCCACTGCCGCAAGCTCAATCGATTTGGGCGCACTAACCGGTTTGACCACCGGTCTTGGCACCTTTCCGGTAGGCTCGCACGAGATCAACGGGTTCTTGGGCGGCGGCCAAATTGGCTACAACTGGCAGACCGGAAATGTCGTGCTCGGCGTCGAGGGCGACGGAGATTGGGCTAATATTTCAGGCACTGCGCCGTGCCTCGAAGGGGTCCTTTCCTGCAGCGCCAACATCCAGTGGACCGCCGACGCAACTGTGCGTCTCGGCGTTCTGCCGCTGAGCAACATGCTGGTTTATGTGAAAGGCGGCGCGGCTTGGGCGGGCGTGAACTACAATCTTAGTAGCAGCGGCATCCTGACGACCGCCGCGATCGGCGCAAGCTTAACCACAACGAAGACGGGCGGCTTGCTTGGTATCGGAACAGAATACCTCTTCGCTCCGCATTGGACGGCGAAGATCGAATACAACTACACCGACTTTGGAAGCCACACCGACACCTTCGTGCTGACGGATGGCACCGCGTCGGTCGCCGTGCCCATCCAGACCACTCTGCAAATGCATACGGTCAAGGCCGGCGTAAACTATCACTTCTAGTCGCGGCGGCTTCTGAAGAAGAACAAGCTCGGGGAGGAAACTTCCCGAGCTTTTATTGTTTAACAGCGCTGCAAATCTTGTTCGTGAGCTCGGCTCACGACCACTCCGGCTGCCACACCATCAGCGCCATGATGGCGATCATGCCGCTAAGGCCCGCGACGGTGAGCACGCTCCACACCCAGAACAGCCGCCTATAGCCCAGCGGTAACGGCGTCTTGGTCGCCGCCGGATCCTTGCTCAGCCTGACACTCAACCTGCGTATGCGCATCTCGACCAGGAGACCGCCCATCCAGAGCAACACCACGAGGGCGTAGACCGCAACGGACACTTCGAGCCAATACGCGCTCATCGACGACCCTATCGTGAGCGCAAGCGGCACCCCGATGAGCGGCTGCAGGATGACGGCGCCAGCCATCACCCACGTTTGCGCCTTGACCACGAAGGCCGATACCAGCGCCACCACCGACGCATGATCCATGCGATGGGCGAACAGCATGAACAGCGCGATGCCCAGCCAAGTGCCGAACATCACCGACATGGTCACCATGTGCAGGAACTTGAGCGCAAGGATGAGACTAAGCATGGCGGCACGGATGTTGTTGCGCACTCAGGCCTACACGCAGTCCGGGTTCAGGCCCAGTCAAGAGCCAAACGCGTGAATTTGGATCGTGGGGCTCGCATTCAGCAGCGGAGCAAGACTCATGAATTGATTCTGTCATTCCGGCCGAGCGCAAGCGAGAGCCGGAATCCATATCCCCTGTGCTTGAAGATTACACTCCAACGCCGTGATTATGGATTCCGGGCGCGCGCAAGAGCGCGCCCCGGAATGACAAGGCTTCAGAACGGAATCTCGTCGTCCATGTCGCCGCCGCGGCCGGCGCCGGCAGCCGCCGCCACCTTGCGGGTCGGGCCGGAGGAGCCGAAATCGCTGCCACCATCGTCCGCCAACTCACCGCCGCCGCCGGCACCGCCGGCGCGATCGAGCAAGGTCAGTTCGCCGCGAAAACCTTGCAGCACCACTTCGGTCGAATACTTATCCTGGCCGCACTGGTCCTGCCATTTGCGCGTCTGCCGGGCGCCCTCGATATAAACCTTCTAGCCCTTCTTCAGATACTGCTCGGCGATCCGGCACAGATTCTCGTTGAAGATGACGACGCGATGCCACTCCGTTTTTTCCTTGCGCTCGCCGGTCGCCTTGTCCCGCCACGAGTCCGACGTCGCCAGCCGCAAATTCGCAATCGGCCGGCCGTCCTGCGTCCGGCGAATTTCCGGATCCGCGCCCAGATTGCCGATCAAAATCACCTTGTTCACGCTTCCCGCCATGACGCGCTCCGTTCGTTCTTTGCCTCGATTCAACCCTAATGGCGGACCTGTTCTCCGCAAGGCCGATCGCACAGCGACGGGCCTTATCCACACGCGGCTTAGGGGTACGACCGCGTGGCCCCTATGTTCTTAGTTTGTTCCTAGGAAAATGCAACGGTCTCCAAGGGTCAATCCCACAACGGCATTTTCGCCCGCAAAAATCGCCTCATCGGCCCTTGCGGCCCGGAGTTCCGGACGGCTGTCGAAAGTGGCCCGTTGTGGCATTTGGGTAACATCATTTTGGAGCCAGATCAGATACTTAATTGTCCAGGGCTGACGTCGTGGTCTTGAGGGGACCGGCGCCGACATAAAAAGACGTTCGGGGCGCAGAGGTACAGGAGAGACGCATGAAGCGCATGCTATTTGCTGGAGCCAT
>JASHVC010000109.1 GCA_030039655.1 Xanthobacteraceae bacterium
TCCGGATAGACGGGCTATGCGCCGGTTCTGGCAGCTTCTCGCACTTTGCGTTGCGCTTTTCGTCGTGGCGCCTACAGCGCGTGCGGCCGATCCCGCCGCCATGAGCGCCGACGAGATCAAGGCGCTGCAACAGCGGCTGGCGGACGGCGGCTGTTATCAGGGCGCGATCGATGGGCGATCAAGCCAGGCGCTGCAACAGGCCATCAAGGCGTGTCCATCGCAAGACCCGGTGCTGCGCATCGAGACCGGTATGCATGTCTCTTCGATCCAGCGGATCGGAGTCGACCAGACCTGCCGGATCGCGGCGACGGGGTCGTGGGACAAAACTGTGCGTGTCTGGACCTTGCCTGAGGGGCGCCTGCTGCGCACCCTGCGCGTGCCCATTGGTCCCGGCAACGGCGGTAAGATCTATACGACCGCAATGTCGCCCGATGGGCGCTGGATCGCCGCGGGCGGGTGGGATGCGCAGTGGGATTTTACGCGTGCGCACTTCGTCTACATTTTCGATACCGCGACGGGCGCGGCGGTTACCCGCATCGGCCCGTTCGGCGATGGCATCATTCATCTGGCCTTCTCGCGCGACGGCCACTGGTTAGCCGCAACGAGTTTTGCCCGCATCGGTCTCAAAGTGATCGATACGGAAGCCTGGCGGATCGTTGCACAGGATGCGGCCTATGAGGGGCACAGCTACGGCGCAGCCTTCGCGCCCGACGGGCATCTCTATACTGTCGCCTATGGCGGCAAACTGCGGCAGTACGGAGTGGGGCCTACGTTCGGAAAAGAGCGTGAGGTCGCAACCCAAGGCGGCAAGTTGCCGTATTCCGTGGCGGTCGACCCAAGTGGTCAACTGGTTGCAGTGGGATTCGTGGCGTCGACCAAGGTCGACGTTTACGATGCGGCGACGCTCGAATTCCGCTTCGCCGCGGACACGACTGGCATCGCCAGCGGCGATCTCAGTGCCGTCGTTTGGAGCAACGATGGTGCGCATATTCTCGCTGGCGGGCGAGAACACAAAATTAAGTCTGAGGGTACCTGGAAAGATCCGCTGCTGACCTTCGGCCGTGACGGTCAGCGCATCGGTCGATCCTTGCCGCTCAGCGACAACACCATCCTGAACATGCAGCCTTGCGCGGACGCCATTGCGGTGGCTGTCGCCGATCCCGCCTTCGGGCTCGTCGAACGCGACAGCAAGATCGCGCTGTGGAAGGCCGGCGTTACGGCCGATATGCGCGACAAGGTTGGCGATGCCTTCACCATCGCGCCGAACGCCACGCAGGTCCGTTTCGGTCTCGGCTACGCCGGCGACGACCCCGTCCTGTTCGACCTCGCGCAGGCGACGCTCGCGAGCGCAGCGAACCCGCTGCCGGGCTTCCTCGCGCCGACGACCGAAGGATTGCCGGTCGAAAACTGGCGGAACGAGGAAAATCTGACCTTTGCGGGTAAGCCAGTACAACTCGGGCAAGGCGAGTTCTCGCGCTCGCTCGCTATCCGCACCGACCGCACCGGCTTCGTCCTTGGCAGCGAATTTCGGCTCCGGGCCTTCGATGCGCAGGGCCATCCGCTATGGGAGCAGCCCGGGCCCGGCGTCGCCAGAGGGGTTAATCTCTCGGCCGACGGCCGCATCGTCGTCGTCGCCTATAGCGATGGCACTATCCGCTGGCAACGTTGGTCGGACGGTGCCGAACTGCTGGCGCTTTTCGTCAACCGCAATACCAAGGCCTGGGTCGCCTGGACGCCGTCCGGATATTACAAAGCCTCGCCGGGTGGTGAAGATTTGATCGGCTGGCACCTCAACCGTGGCTGGAATCAAGCGGCCGATTTCTTCCCGGCTTCGAAATTTCGCGACAAATATTCCAGAGCGGACATCGTCGATCGCGTCCTCGACACGCTCGACGAAGCCGAGGCGATACGCCAGGCCGATCTCGCACGGCCGCAAAGGGCCGCGGCGCCGATCCTCGAGAGCCTGCCACCGGTGCTCTCCATTCTTTCACCGGCCGATGACGAACAAGTGGATGCCGCGAGTGTCAAAATCAATTATCTCGTGCGCTCGCCTTCCGGCACGCCGATCGACGGCGTTGAGGCGCTGATCAATGGTACGCCTGCGGGTGCCCGCGGCACCGGAGACGACAGTGCGGTCAAGAAATGCATCGCCGACACGCATGGGCTCGGCCGCACAACGGGCGCGCTGCAGGGTTGCCGCGGCACCCTCGCCATCACACTGCCGCCGGGAGTGAGCGAGATCGGCATCTTCGCCCGCGCCGGTTCAAAATCGAGCGAACCTGCCGAAGTGCGCATTACCCGCACAACTCCTCCGACAGCCGCAGAAGTCGAGAAGCCAAAGCTTTACGCACTTGTCGCCGGCATCTCGGATTATCCAGACCCTTATACGCTTAAGTTCGCGTCCAAGGACGCCCACGATTTCGCTGCCGCGCTCGCCAACCAAAACGGCGCGCTCTACTCCGAAGTCGTCATAAAGCTTTTTGTCGACAAGCAGGCTACGGCGGTCGCGATCAAAGACGGGCTGGACTGGCTCGCGCATCAGGTAACGGACCGCGATGTGGGCGTCGTTTATCTCGCCGGCCATGGAATCCTGGATGAGCACAATCGCTTCTTCTTTTTGGGGGCCGACAGCGATCCCAATCGGCTCAAGGCCACGGCCGTCGCCAAGGATGACATCGCCGAGACGCTGGAAAACCTTGCCGGCAAGGCGCTTCTGTTCCTCGATGCGTGCCATTCCGGTTCGATGGCCGCCCCGGCGCGGCGATCGACCTTTGACAACAGTGACGTGGTCAACGACTTCCTGCACAGCGACCGCGGCGTTGTTGTATTTGCGGCCTCGACCGGTCGACAGGTGAGCATGGAGGACCCATCATGGGGCAATGGCGCTTTCACCAAGGCTCTCGTCGAGGGACTTGGTTCACCGGGAGTGCCGTCGCGCGCCAAACTTGCCGACGATGACGCCATTACACCTAAGCTCCTCGACGCGTATATCGCCCGTCGCGTCAAGGCCCTCACCGATGGCAAGCAGAGCCCAGTGATGATTTCGACTGCACCAGAATTCCCGGTAGCGATCGCAAGGTGACCGGGTGTGCCGATGCCATCGGCCGGTCATTTGTGTCGATCACCCCGCGTCTGGGAAAGTCCGGTCAGCGGCCGATCTCGGAAGCCCCAGCTGACGGGGACGCCGGCGTGTGCGGCACCGCGACGGACGGCGCCGGACCAACCATTAACCTCCAGGCCTGTTAGCCTCCGGGTAACGTCACATAGACATAGAATAGCCCTGAACGCGGCCAACATGCAGCGTTTGAGGGGCGGTATACTTCCCGGCGTTGCCGGATGAGGCGCCAGCGACTGGTGGCAGGGGCAGGCGTGCAAACTGCTTGGGCCTGATTTAGGCTTCGGTGAGATTGCACGGGGAGTTTGTACAACCGGCCTGAAGGACGCCTGGAGGCGCCGTGCAGACAACGCTGCTCGGAGTGGCAATCGCAATCATTCTGGCGCTCGTGACCGCGCTGGTGGCGCCCCTCGTTGTCGATTGGAACCACTACCGCGGTGCGGTCGAGGCCGAGGCGAGCCGCCTGAGCGGGCTGCGTGTGCACGTGAACGGTGCCATCGACGCGCGCCTGCTGCCGTCGCCAGTGATCATCCTGCACGATATTGATGCCGGGGAGGCCGGCCATCAGCCGCAGCTCCGCGCTGGCATCCTCAAGGTGGAATTGGCGCTCGGGCCCTTGCTCCGTGGCAGGATGGAAGCGTCCGAGGTCCACCTCATCGCCCCGCAGGTCAGCCTTGGCTTCGACCATTCCGGCGCCATCGAGGTGCCGTCGTCGTCGTCTTTTAATCCGGACGCGCTCTCCATCTCCCGTTTCAGCGTAGAAGATGGAAGGGTCACTATCACCGATGGGTCGGGCGCGCGGCTGCTGCTCCAGCAGCTTTATTTCAACGGTGATATTCGTTCGCTGTTCGGACCATTCTCCGGTGAAGGCGCCGTAGTGGCCGATGGTGAGCTTTACGGTTACCGAATCTCTGGGAGCCGCGCCGACGGCGGCGCTATCAAGATCAGGCTCGGCGTCGAGTCCTCCAATCGCCCGCTCACGACGGACTGGGACGGCACGCTGACTTTCAATGGCGGCGTCCCGCAATTCGACGGCACGCTCGCGGTGGCGCGGCCGGCCGGTGCCACGCTGGCGAACGGCCAACGGGTAATCAGCGTGCCCTGGCGCGTCGAGGGCATAGTCAAGGCAACGCCGGCTTCGGCCTCGCTGCAGAAGTTGAACTTTCGTTATGGGCCGGAAGAGCGCGCCATCAACTTCACCGGTGCTGCCGATGTGACCTTCGGCGCGCATCCGCATCTCGATGGCACCGTGTCGGCGATGCAAGTGGACGTCGACCGTGCGCTGGCTGCGCCGGACGTGACCAATCGGCCGCCACTCGTGGAGCTGCGAAGCTTTTTCCAGACCTTCGTGGCTTGGGCCAGGTTGCCGGTCCCGGCGCAGATCGGTGTCGACGTCGGCGCCATAACGATCGGTGGCACGGCGATCGAGTCGCTGCAGGGCCAACTACAGTATGACCGGGCCGGATGGAGCCTCAGCAAATTTCAATTGCATGCTCCCGGCATGACCGACTTCGCTTTGAGCGGCCGGCTCACCGGTACGCCGCAAGGTTTTGCATTCAGCGGCCCGGCAACGCTGGCGTCGGCCGATCTCGACTCGCTGCTCGTCTGGCTCAACGGCCATAGCGCCGACCGCACAGCTGGCGGCATGAAGACCATTAGCGCCCACGGCGATGTGACGATCGCCAGCGATCGCATTGCGATCGAGCAGCTCATGGCGACGCTCGGTCAGGAGAAACTCGAAGGCCAGCTCGCCTACAATTGGCCAACGGATAAACGCCCAGCGCGGCTGGACGCCCAGTTGCGCGCCAGCGACCTCAATCTCGACGTGCTCTCGAGCTTCGGCAAGGCGGCGGTCGGTGACGATGGCTTCGCGCTGCCGCAGGAAGCGGCCGTTGCACTCGACATAGGTAAGGCGACGCTGGCCGGTCTGGACGCGCAGGCGGTAAAAGCCCACGCCAAGCTCGACGCCGGCTCGTTGCAGATCGACCAGCTATCCATCGGCAACCTGGCTGGGGCGAAACTCGACGTCAGCGGCAGAATTGACGAATTGTCGTCGCGGCCGCACGGACAGGTGACGTTTGATCTCGACGCGCGTGCGCTGGACGGCTTGGGTGATCTTGCGGCCAAGTTCGCGCCGCACGGCGCCGTAGCGCTGCGCCACGCGACCGATCGTCTGGTTCCGGCAAAAGTGCATGCTGTCCTTACGGTGCAACCGGGGCCGGCATCCGGTAGCACCGCGCAACTCCAGGTCAATGGAAACCTGGCGGCCATGCGCCTCACGACCACCGGAGTCGTGACCGGCGAGCCCGCGCAACTCGGCGCCGCAAATGTAAAGATCGATACGCAGCTCAATGCTGCTGATGGCTCGGCGCTGGTGGCGCTGCTCGGCCTCGATCACGTCATTGGCGTGGATCAATTGCCTGGCGCGCTCACGGTTTCAGCGGCGGGGCGGTTGAACGGCGATATTCGCCTTGATGGCAAAGTCGCGGCGAGTGGCTTGAACTCCGCGATGCAGGGGACGTTGCGCTTTTGCGGCGACACGACGCCGTGGGCGAAGTTGAAACTGCAGGCGACGGCCGGCGATCTGCGGCCGCTCCACCAGGCCATGACCGGTCAACCCGGCACCGCCGTTCCGGTCTACACGACCGCGACGCTGGCGATCGACGATTCCAATCTTTCCTTCACCGATATCACGGCGACTGTCGGTAAGAGCAAGGTCAGTGGATCGGTTGCGGTCGGCTTGGACAAAAGTCCGATCAGCATCGACGGTAACGTCGAGGCTGACGAGATCGATGGCGCAAGCGTGTTGGCCATGTTGCTCGGGCTGCCGAGCAACCTAAACGGCGGCACGTCGGTATCGAGCGATAAGATCGGCGCCGGCGCGTTCACCGCCATGAATGGCGGCGTGACTTTCAAGCTTGCCCGTGCAGTATTCACGCCGGCACTGGTCGCGAGCGATCTCGCGGGCGCCGTGCATTTTCATCCCTCGGTCATCGCCTTCGACGCCATCACTGGCAACCTCGCCGGTGGAAGCATCATCGGCGCCATGGCGTTCAACCGCGACCCTGATGGAGTCGCGGCGCATGGCAAGCTCCAAGTAGCTGACGCCGCCGCCGCGACGATCCTGGGGCCGAGCCTGAATGCCACCGACGGGCAGCTGAGCTTGACGTTGCAAACCGATGGTTTCGGCGCGAGTCCGTTCGGCCTCATCGGCTCGTTGCACGGCAGCGGCGTTTTGGCGCTGAAAGACTTTCAGATCGGTGGGCTCGACCCGGCAGCCTTCGACGCCGCCATGCAGGCCGCCGCCCAAAGCGGTCCGATCGATGTCGCCAAGGTTCAGGCCGCGGTCAACGCCGCGCTGGCCAAGGGCCATCTCACCATGCCGGGCGGTAGCCTGCCGATCGACATCAGATCGGGCACGCTCAATCTGAAAGACGCGACGCTGGATGCTCAGGCTGGCAGCAAGCTTGCGCTCAACGGTGCCGTCGATCTCAGCAATGCCGCGATCAATGGGCGGATGACGCTTTCAGAACCGCCGCCGCCGAGCGCGCTGCTGTCCACCCCGCTAGAACTTTCCGTCAACATCAAGGGGCCGTTCACAGCGCCGCAGCGCACCCTCGACACGACGGCGCTGATGAATTTCCTCACACTGCGCGCCGCAGAACTGCAGAGCCGCCGCATCCAATCAATCGAGGCCAGTCGGTACGACGGTTTAATGGCTCCCGCCATTCATCCGGATTCGCCGGACGTGCGCGTCGTACCGCTTGGCGCGGTCGTCGAATCCGCGGTGCCGCCGGATCTGTTGGCAATGCCCATGCCTGGAGCGCGAGGGATGGAGCGGCTCCAGCCAGCCGCTCCGTCTGCACTGCCGGCGCAAAACGGCCCGCCTTCCCAAGGAGCCACGCGCGCCGTGCCCTTGCCGATGCCAGCGCCGACTGCGATCAGGCCAAGTCAACCACGTGCACCAGTGCACACAACGAAGAGCACGGCGACACTCGGTGCGGCGGAGCAGACTCGGCGGCGGCCCGCTGAGCCGCTGCCGTTGGTCCCGACCTTTTCTCGCGCTGACTAAGTTTGCGTAGTGCGTCTGCTATTCGGCCGGAAGCCCCGACGGCTCCGCCACGGCCCCCATCGCGACCATCCGGCGGTGCGATTTCGGGCCTTCGCGGTGATCGCCGTCACCGTTCCCACCTTCGTGATGGCTGTCCGGATGCGCCTGAAAGTGATCGAGCACGAATAGCCGGATGGCGGATGACAGATTGCCGTGGCGGCGCCCCGTGTCGATCGACGCCACCAGGTCTGACAAGGTCGTGCGCCGACCCACCGCGATATCCTTCAGCCCCTTCCAGAACGCATCTTCAAGACTGACGCTTGTCTTGTGTCCGGCAATTACGATCGAGCGCTTGATAACCGGCGACTTCATTTACCCGTCTCCCCTTTCGATCCGGTGCTGCTCGAGATCCTTCTGGGCCTTGTCGTTCTCCGACCGCTGCCGCATCCGGTCACCTTTCGGACGGCCGTGGGCCAATCTGTTGCGAGCGGCCTCTTGCTCGGCTTCCCGCCGTTTGGCTTGCTTGCGCGCAGTGCGAAGATTGACGACGTGGCCCATGTGAAGCTCGGCGGTAACCAGATGCTGTTGCACAGGGCCATTGGCCCAATTCGGTCTGGAACTATTACGCCGCACGCTGGCACTGGAACACGGCAATTCAGAGTTCTTCGAGTACTTTCAATTGCCACGGGGGAGTGTGGCTATACCCCTGACGTACGACAACACACGGATGCTTGAAAAAAGAATAGCGCCACCGCTGTTTCAAGTTCCCGCGGGCTTAGAGAGCAGAATAGACGCAAAATAATTCGGCGATGCTTGAAGTAAACTACGAAAGAGCCGGCTGTCTATTTCTGTATACAGAGGTTCATCAAGCCGCAAACGTTACGTCAGTCCAATGATGAGACAGCAATACAGATCAATCTGGCTACGATTGATACCGCGGTCGCTTCGTTGAACGCACGGGCAGGCTCCCGTGGAAACTTACGTTAGCGAAAACGCGGGCGTGGGCACGCGGGTGGGCGACGTAACGCCAGCGATTACGCAGCGGCAATTGCGGTGCCCGAAGGTGCCGGAAGTGTCCCACGCTATCCACAGTCACGGGTCCGGCCGCGTCATCCGCATCGGATCCACCAGCCGATCGAATTCCGGACCGGTGACGTAGCCGAGCTTGAGGGCTTCTTCGCGCAGCGTCGTACCGTTGGCATGCGCGGCTTTGGCGATCTGCGCCGCTTTGTCGTAGCCGATGCGCGGCGCGAGCGCGGTGACCAGCATCAACGAGTTCTGCATCAATTCGCGGATGCGCGCTTCGTTGGCGCGGATGCCGCTGACGCAATGGTCGGTGAACGACATTGCCGCGTCGGACAGCAGCCGGATTGATTGCAGCATCGCGTACGCGATCACCGGCTTGAACACATTCAGCTCGAAGTGTCCTTGGCTTGCCGCCACCGTGATGGTGGTTTGATTACCGAACACCTGGCAGCAGACCATCGTCATGGCTTCCGTCTGGGTCGGATTGACCTTGCCGGGCATGATTGACGAGCCGGGCTCGTTTTCCGGAAGGATCAACTCGCCAAAGCCTGAGCGCGGTCCGGAGCCGAGAAAACGGACGTCGTTGGCGATCTTGAAAAGGTCGGCGGCAAGCGCGTCAAGCGCGCCGTGGGCGAATACCAGGGCGCCGTGCGAGGCCAGCGCTTCGAACTTGTTTGGCGCGCTGACGAACGGCAGACCGGTGATCTCCGCCGTGTGTTTGGCAAAGAGCTTGGCAAAAGCGCGCTTGGAGTTGAGCCCGGTGCCGACCGCGGTGCCGCCTTGCGCCAGCGGGTAAAGCTCCTTGAGTGCGGTCTTGATGCGGGCGACGCCGGACTTCACCTGCGCCGCATAGCCGGAAAACTCCTGGCCGAGGGTGAGAGGGGTTGCGTCTTGGGTATGGGTGCGGCCGATCTTGACGATGGAGGCGAATTCCTTGGTCTTCGCTTCCAGGGCCGCGTGCAAATGCTGCAACGCCGGCAACAAGCGATGGGTAATCTCCTGCGCGGCGGCGATGTGCATGGCGGTCGGGAAGCTGTCGTTCGACGACTGACTCAAGTTGACTTGATCATTGGGATGGATCGGCGATTTCGCGCCCAACTTGGCGCCGAGCATTTCGTTGGCGCGATTGGCGATTACCTCGTTGACATTCATGTTGGTCTGGGTGCCGGAGCCGGTTTGCCAAACGACGAGCGGAAACTGGTCGTCGAGTTTGCCGTCGATAATCTCCTGCGCCGCCGCCATGATTGCTTTGGCGCGGCGCGCGTCGAGCGATCCGAGCTCAAGGTTGGTTTGCGCCGCCGCCACCTTGACGATCGCCAACGCCGCGATCAGCGGGCGCGGCATGTGTTCGTCGCCGATGCGGAAATTCAGCCGCGAGCGCTCGGTCTGCGCGCCCCAATAGCGATCAGCGGGAACTTGAATCGTGCCGAATGAATCGGCTTCGGTGCGGGTCTTCATCTCAAGTCATCCGTCACCTGAATGTGACCCCGGCTTGATCGAAAGAAACTTCGGGGGCGACGGAAAAGGATTACTTCTTTCTGAACCGATCGAGGTTCACGACTTCACCACCGCCGACGTTCGGCGATTCTTCTTTTTTAAATTCCGGCGCTGGCAACACATCGGCTTTTTTCGCCTCAACAGGCGGGTGAGTTGGCTTTGCAGGTTTCTCCAGCGCTTTCGCGGGAGAGGTCGCCGAAGGCGCCGCGCTATCGGCCGGGGCCGCCTCGGCCGTATCGAACTGGAAGCCGAACTGCACTGCAGGATCGAAGAATCCGGTGATCGCCTCGAGCGGCACCGTCAGCTTTTCCGGTATGCCGCCGAACGACAGGCCGACCTCGAACGCGTCGTCGCGTACCGCCAAATCCCAGAACTGGTGCTGCAGGATAATGGTCATGCTTTGCGGGTACTGGGCGCGGACCCGCTCCGACATCCGCACGCCCGGCGCCGTCGTCGAAAATGTGATCTTGAAGTGGTGCTCGCCCGGCAAGCCCTTCTTGGCCGCCTCCGCGAGCACCGTCCGCACCACCCCGCGTAGGGCGGCTTGGGCCAGTAGGTCGTAACGGATGTGGTCTTCGGGCATTGCGGGCGCCGTCGTTTCCAATCAGCGATCAGAATGGCAGGTGCAAGCTAAGACGCCAATCGCAGAAGTCCAGACCTCTCGCACGGTCCGATCACTGATTGCTGATGCTGGGAGGAATTGAAGTGGAGGCTTCTGTTGCCAGGTGCCTCCGAACCCCGCCTAGCGGAGCTTAACCCGCTAGGGCTTTAGTCGGTCTTTCGAGCTGCGTTACGCAGCCAGAGCAACCGGAGCATAGTTGTCGTTGGCAACTATGAATTTGGCCCGATAACGCCGGAACCATGCCGGGCAAAAGCACGTCCTTTACGCCCTCG
>JASHVC010000007.1 GCA_030039655.1 Xanthobacteraceae bacterium
ACATTGTCGATCTGCGACAGTGCCACGCCGGCGATGCCCGCGATGCCGGAGCCCAATCCGAAAGTCAGTGCGTCGATCCGGGCGGTGCGAATGCCCATGGAGGCCGCCATCGCGCGGTTCTGCGTCACCGCTCGCATTTCAAGCCCCAGTCGGGTGAAACGCAACAGTCCGATGAGCGCGACGAACACGGCAAGCGCGAAGCAGATGATCCACAGCCGGTTGTACGTAATGGTGATGCCGCCGAGATCGAACGCGCCGCTCATGAAGGACGGATTGTCAACCTCCTTGTTGGTCGGGCCGAAAACCGTGCGCACCGCCTGCTGCAAAACTAACGAGAGTCCCCAGGTTGCGAGCAGCGTCTCCAGCGGACGACCGTAGAGAAAGCGGATGATAGAGCGCTCGATCAGAATGCCCACAAAGCCGGAAAACAGGAAAGCGAGCGGGATGGCGATTGCGAGCGAGTAGTCGAGCAGCGCCGGGTCGTTGGTGCGCATCGTCTGCTGCACCACGTAGGTCACATAGGCGCCGAGCATCACCATCTCGCCGTGCGCCATGTTGATCACCCCCATGACGCCGAAGGTGATGGCGAGGCCGATGGCGGCGAGCAGCAGCACCGAGCCCAGTGAAAGCCCGTACCAGGCGTTTTGGACTAATTCCCACTCCGCAAGTCGGCTTTGAGTTGCGGCGATGGCGTCGGTCGCGGCTTGGGCGACGGCTGGCGATTCATGTCCGGGAATATCGGAGAGAAGCCCGAGGGAATCCTGATCGCCGCGTTTGCGGATCACCGAGATTGCTGCAAGTTTTTGCGCGTCGGTAGCGTCAGGCATGTTGAGCACAATCGCGGCCTGCGCCTGCTCAAGCGCGAGTTTGACGCTGCTGTTGGTTTCGCTGGCCAGTGCCTTTTCGACCGCGGGCAGTGCGCTCACCGCGCGTGACTTGAACACCGCTTGCGCCGCCGCATATCGCGTATTGGAATCGCTGGAAAACAGCGTTAGCGCGCCCAATGCTGCATCGATGGCTCCACGCAGCCGGTTGTTCACCCGCACGTTATCGAGATCGGCCGGCCGGTCACTGGTGACCGCATCTCCCGTCGCGGCGAAAGTCAGCTTACCGGTCTCATCCTGGAGATAGACAGCCTTGCGTTCGGCACTGAACATCAGCCGGCCGTCCTCCAGATCGCGGAGGATAAGTTCGGCGCGCGGGCTGCCGCTGCCGGCGACGTCGTTTATGCCGATTTCAGTTTGATCGAAATCATCTGCGGTAAAATGCGCAAGCGCCTCGTCGAGGCTGGCGGCGCGTGCGACCGGGATGCCAAGCGCGGAGCTGAAGGCCAATAGAAGAGCGACGAGGCAAGCTCGGCAAACACGCATCGCTGTGGCTTCCCCGGCCTGATGCGGAAGGCGGCGCCGCCGCCTTCCGCCATTCCATGTTACGGCGTACGCATCGCGATTACGATCCGCACTTGTTCGTCACCGTATTCCAGTTGCCGCACTTGTGCGTCACCCAGTCGCCGACGAGGTCTTTCGAAGTCGAGATGTAAGGCGACCACGCTGCCCCGGGAACGAGATCCTTCGTCTTCCACACCACGTTGAATTGCCCGTCCGGGCGGATTTCGCCGATGAACACCGGCTTGGTGATGTGATGGTTCGGTAGAAGTTCAGACACGCCGCCGGTCAGGTTCGCCTGCTTGGTTCCCGGCAGAGCTTCGATGACCTTGTCGGGATCGGCGGTGCCGATCTTCGTGACCGCCTTCACCCACATATTGAAGCCGATGTAGTGAGCTTCCATCGGGTCGTTGGTGGTGCGCTTCGGGTTCTTGATGAACTCGTGCCATTCTTTGATGAAGGCTTCGTTCTCCGGTGTCTTGATCGACTCGAAGTAGTTCCAGGCGGCGAGGTGACCAACGAGCGGCTTGGCGTCGAGACCGGCGAGTTCTTCTTCGCCGACCGAGAACGCCACCACCGGAATGTCGGTTGCCTTGATGCCCTGGTTGCCAAGCTCTTTATAGAACGGCACGTTGGCGTCGCCATTGATGGTCGATACCACCGCAGTCTTCTTGCCAGCCGAACCGAAGGCCTTGATCTTGGAGACCTCGGTCTGCCAGTCGGAGAAGCCGAACGGCGTGTAGTTGATCATGATGTCTTCGGGCGCCACCTTGAGCACGTCTTTGAGGTAGGCCTCGAGGATCTTGTTGGTCGTGCGCGGGTACACGTAGTCGGTGCCTTCAAGCACCCAGCGCTTCACATTGCCGCCGTCCTTGCCCGCCAGATAATCGACGGCAGGGATAGCTTGCTGGTTGGGCGCCGCGCCCGTGTAGATCACGTTGCGCTCGCTCTCTTCGCCTTCGTACTGCACCGGGTAGAACAGGAGGTTGTCGAGCTCCTTGAACACCGGCAGTACCGACTTGCGCGATACCGAGGTCCAGCAACCGAAGACGACCGAAACTTTGTCTTTCGAAATGAGCTCGCGCGCCTTTTCGGCAAACAGCGGCCAGTTCGAGGCTGGGTCGACAACCACCGCTTCGAGTTTCTTGCCGAGCACGCCGCCCTTCTTGTTCTGCTCGTCGATGAGCATCAGCATCACGTCCTTCAGCGTGGTCTCGCTGATGGCCATGGTGCCGGAGAGCGAATGCAGAATGCCGATTTTTATCGTGTCTTGGGCCTTGGCGGGCACTGCCACCATAAGGCCGATCGTCAGACCGGCCGCGGCCGCAAGCCAGCGGCGGCCTCGCGACCGCCAAGCGGCCGCGCCATTGTGGTTGAGCATCGCGATGTCCTCTGTTTGACGCGCGACGGTCCCGGTACCATCCCGCTGGCAACTAAATGGCAAGGAGTGTGCCAAGCTATGGATGAACCTAAGGTATTGAGCTGTTTGTCACATTTCTTACGCAAGACGCGCCGCTGCCCAACTCCGCCCATTTTACGTCCGAAGGTTCGGACGGCTGCCTAACTTTTAGGCGGAGAATAGCAAGCCCGTAAAAGCTTCTGACGTACTGTTAGGCAGAATGCCGTGCGCCGAGTCGCGCCGCGCGTTTGACATCCGCTCTGACCGGCGCTTCATCGTTGTCCAGCGGCGAATAACGCGAGTGCTGGAGGGAAAAAGGGTGGCCAATCTGGTCAGCCGGCGGCAATTGACGATCGAATGGTCTCACTGCGACCCCGCAGGGATTGTCTTCAACAGTCGGTTCTTCGAATATTTCGATTGGGGCACATGGACCCTTTTCGAGACAGCGCTGGGGGTGCGGCCGCCCGATCTTGCCGGCACCTTCGGCATAGTGGGCTTGCCGTTGGTCGATGCCGGCGCCCGCTTCATTGCCCCGGCGCGGTTCGGTGACATCGTGGAATTGACCTCGGAGGTGAGCGAGTTCCGCCGCTCCAGCTTCGATGTCGACCATAGGCTGATGGTCGGCGGCGAACTCGCCGTGGAGGGCCGCGAGACGCGTGTTTGGGCGGCCCGAGATCCAGCCAATCCGGCGCAGATCAAGGCGCAGCCCATTCCAGCCGACGTGATCGCGCGATTTACCCGAGCGTGAACAGCTACTGATATTCCCGGGCGATGCCGCGCGCTCAACATTTCAATTTGGCGTAAAATGGAAAAAAACCGGCGCGCCATAGTCCAATTTGAAGACGCTGGCGGATGCTGATATTGAAATTACATAAACAGAAAAGCCGTTGATGTACGCATGGCGCGCTTGCTTTCGCTCACGCTCAATGGCCGCGCCCGCACCGACGCGGTGCCCGACAACGTGTTGTTGCTGGATTATTTGCGGGAAATTGTCGGGCTCACCGGAACGAAAACAGGCTGTGACGGCGGAGAGTGTGGGGCCTGTACGGTGCTGGTCGATGATTCGCCGCGACTGTCGTGCCTGACGCTGGCGGCGACTGTTGCAAATCGCCGCGTCGACACGATCGAGTCACTCGCCATCGACGGCCATTTGTCCGCGGTGCAGCGCGGGTTCCACGAAAAGCTCGGCTCACAGTGTGGCTACTGTACGCCGGGATTCATCATGGCGTCGGCCGGATTGTTGCGACGCAATCCGTGTCCGACCGATGACGAGATTCGAGAGGCGCTCGGCAGCAACATCTGCCGCTGCACCGGATACGTGAAAATCATCGAAGCGGTGAAGCACGCGAGCGAGCTTTGCGCGCAAGGGGTCTCGCCGTGAGCTGTGGAGATGACGCGCCATGAACGAGATCGTGGCCGCCCATAACATTGGCGACTATGTGCCGATGATTGACGGTCCGGAGAAAGTCTCTGGGCGCGCAAAGTACACGGCCGATCTCATCGTGCCGAGTGCGCTGGCGGGACATATCTTTCGCAGCCCTTATTCGCACGCCGAAATTCTCGAGGTCGATGTTTCGGAAGCCGCGAAGCTGCCCGGCGTGAAAGCGATCGTGACCGGCGACGATTGCGACAAGGGTTTTGGCGTGCTGCCGATTGCGCGCACCGAGTATCCGCTGGCGCGCGAGCGCGTGCGCTACCGCGGCGAACCGGTGGCGGCGGTCGCGGCCATCGACGACGCGACCGCCAAGGAGGCGCTGCGGCGCATCAAGCTGAAAGTTCGCGAACTGCCTGCGTATCAGTCGGCTCGCGAGGCCATGGCGCCCCACGCCATCGATCTGCACAAACATCGGCCAAAGAATATCGAGCGCGATGTCTTCTTTGAGCTGGGCGACGTAAATGCGGCATTCGCAGAAGCCGATCTGGTGCGCGAAGGCACCTATAACTGCGCGGAAGTCTGCCAGAATCAGATGGAGATGCACGCCGCGCTCGCCGACTACGACGTGGTGCGCGATCGTATGACCGTGCACGCCTCTACGCAGGTACCCTATTATGTGCACCTGATGCTGGCGCAAATCCTCGATATGGACATGTCACGCATCCGCGTGGTCAAGCCGCACGTGGGCGGCGGCTTCGGTTGCCGTACCGAAACCCTGAATGTCGAGTTGATCGCGGCGCTGCTCGCCCGCAAGGTTGGCGGCGCGGTGCGCATCATGGTCAATCGCGAGGAGACCTTCATCACGCATCGCGGCCGGCCCGAGACCGATATCAAGCTCAAGATCGGCATGCGGCGGGATGGCCGCATCACCGGCGTCGAGTGCGAATGCATCCAGCGCGGCGGCGCCCATTCGGGCTACGGCGTGGTGACGATCCTTTACGCCGGCTCAATGCTGTATGCGATCTACGACCTGCACAACGTGAAATATATCGGCAAGCGCGTCCTCACCAACACGCCGCCGTGCGGTGCATTCCGCGGCCATGGCACCGTCGATATCCGCTTCGCCTTCGAGAGCCTGATCGACCAGATGGCGCACGAAATGGGCATCGATCCGATTTCGGTTCGCCGCGCCAATTATCTGAAAGCGCCGACCTTCACCGACAACGACCTGATGATCAACAGCTACGGCCTGCCCGAATGCGTGGATTGGGTCGAAAAAGAGAGCGGCTGGAACGAGCGTCGCGGCAAGCCGCGAGCATCCAACGGAAGCGGTATCAAAAAGGGCCTCGGCTTTGCCTGCTCGCACTACATCAGCGGCGCCTCAAAGCCGGTGAATTGGACCGGCGAGCCGCACGCGACCGTGAAGATCAAAGTGGATTTTGACGGTTCGATCGTCGTGCTGTCCGGCGCCGCCGATATCGGCCAAGGCTCGACTACGATCCTCGCCCAGTCGGTGGCGGAAGTGCTCGGGCTCGATCTCTCCCGCGTGCGCGTCATCACCGGCGACAGCGAAGTAGTGCCGAAGGACAATGGCTCCTATTCATCGCGCGTCACCTTTATGGTTGGCAACGCCGCGATCGATGCGGCGAACAATCTCAAAGCCGCGCTCATCGCGGCCGCTGCGCGCAAGCTCGATGCCAAGCCTGGCGAGATCGAGTGCCTCGGTGAACTCTATCGCGCCGGCGCGCAGGATAAAGGCCTGACGTTCAACGAAGTTGTGACCGAGGCGTTGAAGGATACCGGCACCATCACGGTCACCGGCAATTACTCGACGATTCCGGAATCGCACGGGGGCAAGAAATATCGCGGCTCCGCCATCGGCGGCACCATGGGCTATTCGTATTCGGCGCAGGTGGTGGAAGTCAGCGTGGACGAGGAAACCGGCGTGGTCACTGTCGACAAGGTTTGGGTGGCGCACGATTGCGGCCGCGCGCTCAATCGCCTGACCGTCGAGGGCCAGGTGCAGGGTTCGGTCTGGATGGGCATGGGCCAAGCCATGAGCGAGGAGACCGGATTTCACAACGGTCTCATGCTCACCGCTAACATGCTCGATTACCGTGTGCCGACGATTCAGGATTCGCCGCCCATCGAGGTCGGCATTGTGGAGAGCATGGACCCCCATGGGCCGTTCGGCGCCAAGGAAGCGGGCGAAGGCTCGCTCGCCGCATTTCTGCCGGCGCTCACCAACGCGATCGCGGATGCCACAGGGCTCCGCTTCAACGACTTGCCGGTGACGCCCGACCGCGTCTTCGCGCTGTTGGAGAAGCGCGCGCGTGAAGCTGGGCGCAAGCGGAACGGCGGCGGTTGATGGATGCGCTGCCGGAGTTCGCGCTTGTTCGTCCGCGCACACTCGACGAGTTGATCGCCGCGCGCGCGTCGAATCCCGCAAGCCGATTGCTCGGCGGCGGCACCGATCTTGTGGTGAACATCCGCCGCGGCATCGTGGCGCCGCCTCTGCTCATCGATGTCAACGGCGTCGACGAATTGCGCGCCGTCAAGGCCGATGCCCGAGCCCTCGAAATCGGCGCGTCGGTAACGCTCACCGAACTCGCGGCACATCCCGATGTTGTGCGGCACTACCCGGTGGTGGCGCAGGCCGCCGCGCACATCGCCGGTCCGACCCATCGCAACATGGGCACGGTCGGCGGCAACCTTTGTCTTGATACGCGCTGCATCTTCTACAATCAGAGCGAATGGTGGCGCTCTGCTAACGATCATTGTCTGAAGACCACCGGCACCGTGTGCCACGTGGCGCCAAAAAGCCGCGGCGTGTGCTTCGCGACATTCAGCGGCGATCTGGCGCCGGCGCTGCTGACGCTCGACGCCGAGATAGATATCGCGGGTCCGGCGGGGCGGCGGACCATGCCGCTCGCCGAGCTATACATCGGCTATGCGCGGCAGGATGAGCCCGTGACCGAAACAAAGGGCGACGGCAAATATTTCCTGTCGCTGCGGCCGGGCGAGTTTGTCAGCGCCGTACGGGCAAAGAACACGCCCGGCCTGCGCTCCGCCTACGACAAGATCCGCATTCGCCGTTCGATCGAATATCCGGTCACCGGCGTCGCTGTGGCGCTACGGCGCGACGGCGACGCGCTCGCGGACCTGCGTGTGGCTTTCACCGGCACCAACCCGCGGCCGGTCCGCCTCGCCGGCACCGAAGCACTCTGTGGCGGCAAACTCGACGACCGTGTCTTCAAAGGCCTGGACTCCCTGGTGCGCGACCAGATCATGGCGATGAAAACAACCTTCACACCCGGCCACTACCGCCGTCGAGTCGCCGGCGTGCTGGCGCGTCGATTGGTGCAGCAGCTTTTCGGCGCATAACGCCATACCCTTCCAACCAAGAGAATGACGACCAGTTATGATGTGATCATCGTTGGCGGCGGCGCGGCAGGCTGTGTGCTGGCCAACCGTTTATCGGCGCGCTCGAACACGCGCGTGCTCTTGCTTGAGGCGGGGAGCGACGCGCCGCCGGGCGCCGAGCCCAGCGATATTCTCGATAGCTACCCGCGCTCTTATTACAACGACGCCTATTTCTGGCCCGACCTGAAAGTGCACTGGCGGCGCAAGGATGATTCGCCGCTGGTCGGATTCTCCCAGGGCCGCGTCATCGGCGGCGGTTCCAGCGTGATGGGCATGGTCGCCTACCGCGGCACGCCCGACGACTATGCGGAATGGCTCAAGCTCGGTGCCGCCGGCTGGGGCTGGGACGACGTGCTGCCCTACTTTCGCAAGCTTGAGAATGAACTCGATTTCGACGGCGCACTGCACGGCAAGGACGGTCCGGTGCCAATCCGGCGCACGAAGGCCGAGGATTGGGCACCGCTGGCCAAAGCCGTGCATGAATTCGCGCAGGAACGGCAGATACCGTTCATCGCCGACATGAATGCGGATTTCCGTGATGGTTACGGTGCGGTGCCCATGAGCAACTGGCCGCGCAAGCGCGCGTCGGCGGCGATCTGCTATCTCGACGCGCCAACGCGCCGCCGTGCCAACTTGACCATCGTTTCCCGCGCGTTTGTTACCGGACTGCTGTTCGATGGCCGCCGCGTCAGGGGCGTCACCGCGAGGATCGGCGGCGAGCGAAAAGAGTTTCGGGCGCGCGACATCATCGTCTCGCTGGGCGGCATCCACTCGCCGGCATTTTTGATGCGGGCCGGGATCGGCGCCGCGAAGGAGCTGCGCCAACAGGGCATCGATGTGCGTTCCGATCTGCCGGGAGTGGGAAAAAATCTCTCCAACCACGCCATTTTGTTCATCGGTCTGCTGCAGAAGCCCGGCGCGCGGCAAGCGCGACGAATCCGGCCGCACCCGATGACATGCTTCCGGTATTCCTCGAACCTGCCGGGCGCGCCGCCGTTCGATATGTACATCAACGTGCAATGCAAGACGTCATGGAGCCCGCTCGGCTCGCAAGTAGCCAATCTGGCGCCGTCGCTCTTGAAACCGATGGCGCGCGGGCGCGTGTCGCTCGTCTCCGCCGACCCGATGTCGCGCCCGCTGGTCGAGTTCAACTTCATCGGCCACGACCTCGACCTGCAGCGCTTCATGCAGGGTTTCCGCCGCTGCGTCGAAATTCTGGGGCACGACGCGGTGCGCGCCATGGCGCGCCTGACCTTTCCGGTCAAATTCTCCGATCGGCTGCGGCGGCTCAATCGCATCACGCCGGCGAACCGGATCAAAAGCACGGCGATTGGCGCACTCATCGATCTGGCGCCGCCGCTCGCCGGTCCGATCTTTGCGACGCTCGCCGACCGCCGCGTCGATCTCGCGGCCCTTGTGGAGGATGACGACGCGCTCGCCGAACATATCCGGCAGAACGTCGCCGGCACCTTTCATCCGGTTGGCACGTGCCGCATGGGCGACCCGAACGACCCAGCGGTGGTGACTGATCCTGCGGGCCGCGTGCGCGGCATCGAAGGCCTGCGCGTGATCGATGCCTCGATTATGCCGACGCTGCCGCGCGGCAACACCAACATCCCGACCATCATGGTGGCGGAAAAGCTTGCCGACGCGATGCTGATCACCAATTCCGCAGGCTAAAAAAATCGCAACTGTCCAAGGCTTACGATTTGTTTTCGCAAGCTAGAATCGAATACTCTAAGTCAACCTTTAGCTTAGAAACTCAGTATGCTGGTTTAACTATGAAATCTACTTCACTTTTGTCCTGATAAACCTGATCGTTATCTTGGGAGGGCTCTTTATTTACGTATCGCTCATAGGTTCGAGCATTCAATCGTAGTAATTTTTCGGAGCATGCCTTCTCTTCACGATCTTGCAGCCCACCGCCCGCTGCGCGTCGTTTCATGGTGACCACCTGAAGTTGAATTGATTTCGAATCATGCTAACAGTTCTAGGCTCGGTTGTGAATTCGGAAAATTAATTTTCCATGCTTAAGCGCGTTCCCTTTCCCGAACTTTTCTTTGGATTTGTGGCTCCAATTGGAGTCGATTTACCTCCCACAATCGAGATTTTTGCCCAAAGTCTCCATCACCTTGGCTACAAGGTGAGAGTGATAAAGGTCACCGATGTGTTTGACGAGATTCCAGGCATCTCTGTCAGACGTGCTCAAAAGCCGCTCGCCGATCGCTATAAGACGTACATTAAGTTCGGCAATGCAGTACGCAAGAAATGCAAAGACAACGAAATACTCGCTGCGCTGACCATCGCTTGGATCTTCCTTTCCCGAAAATTCTATCCAGACAAAACACCAAAAGCCGAAGAACGAGTCGCGTACCTGATTCATCAGTTCAAACGAAAGGAGGAAGTCGATCTTTTTAGAAGTGTGTATGGAAGACTGTTCTTCCAAATATCGGTTTATTCGTCGCGAAAAATGCGAGCCGAATCTCTATCTAGAAAGTTCGCCGCTGACGCACAAGATTCGGATTTCGACAAATATCGCGGGCCGGCTGAAGACCTTATTAGAATAGACGAGAACGAACTCGAAACAGCGCACGGTCAGCGTCTACGACAGGTTTTTCATCTCGCAGATTTCATCATAAACAAAGATAGCACTGAAGATGAGAAGAG
This sequence comes from Xanthobacteraceae bacterium, assembly GCA_030039655.1. The sequence continues at coordinate 10,250 of JASHVC010000007.1, forward strand.
TCAGACAGGACGATTTATCGAACTGTTATTCGGAAATAACGCTAGATCGCCGAATAAGTCGGAATACGGAATGTATATTGCGAAATCCGCCAGTTTGCGCTCTCTCGATTTATCTCGGCAAGTCGGAGCGGCGATCTTCTCTTCGCAAGGAGAAGTTATCACTATGGGATGCAACGAAGTCCCAAAGGGCGACGGAGGTACCTATTGGAGCGATGAAATCTGGGACGACCGAGATTACAAACGCAAAGAAGACCCAAACGAGAAAATTAAACACCAAAATCTCGTAGAACTCCTCTCGCGAATGCGTAAGGCATATTTTAAATCTGATGTGTCGGACGATTTAGAAGAAATATTTAGGTCACGTGCGGTTCAGGATTCGAAGGTTATGGAGTCACTAGAGTACGGACGTATAATCCATGCGGAAATGTCGGCGATTGCAGACGCGGCTCGTCTTGGCCGCTCCGTGAAGGACGCGATACTTTTTTGTACTACGTTCCCCTGTCATATCTGCGCGAAACACATTGTGGCGTCGGGCATAAAGAGGGTTGTCTTTCTTGAGCCGTACCCAAAGAGTCATGCATTCGATCTACACTATGATTCGATCAAAGTGGAGGGCGAGGCTGCGGCAGGATATGACGACTACCCAAAAACAGAATTTATCCATTTTTCGGGAGTTTCGCCACGGCGCTATCGCGACTTCTTTGAGAAGGCTAGCCGGAAGAGCTCAAATGAGACATTCTTAGAATGGGGCCAAAGTGGGCCACGGCCAATAATTGATGTAAAATTACCTATTTGGTGTTTGTTGGAAGCGTCGGTGTGCTCAGATATCCCGGCAACGTTGAGAAGTGCTGCCAAACGCTTGAGCAAACGACCGGTCGAATGGAATCCTCCGGATCGGCAGGCAACCTGAGTATTTACTCCGGGATGCTCACGTAAATCTGCCCGTCGCGTACCGCGACTTTCACGGGCGTCAGGCGCACGGATGGGTCGCCGGGATGGCAGCCGGTGGCGAGATCGTACTCGTAGCCATGCCACGGGCAGACGATGTGGCGGGCTTTGCCGAAGCGCAGTCCGGCGCTCTTCTTGTCGGGGGTGATGACTTCCTCGACCTTGTTGAAAATCTTGCCCTGGCAAACCGGGCCGCCGGCGTGCGGGCACATATTCTCGTAGGCGAGCACCTTGCTGCCGTTGCGGAAGATGCCGACTTCAAGCTGATCCACCGAGAGGACCCGATAATCGCCATCGGCGATATCGCTCAGCTTGCCTACCGCGATTTCGTCCATTTCACCCTCCACTATTTGTTTGGCCTCACCCTGAGGTGCTCGGCCGCGGGCCGAGCCTCGAAGGGCGAGGCCGCGGCGCCTCGGCCTGCATCCTTCGAGGGCCGCTTCGCGGCCACCTCAGGATGAGGTTTTGATTCTGAGCCATTCATTCAATTCCCGGCGGGCGATGAAACCAGATCGCCACGTCGAACATGTTGAGATCGGCGGCGCGGATCATGCCGCAAGCCGTGACTACGGTTTCGGTCGCGGTCACCGCGTGCTGCGGAAATGGCACGACCTCATGGCCGCGCCGTTCCACTTTCGCCGCATATACTTTTACAGCGGCGCTGAGAACCTGTTGCAGCGTTTTGTCCGGGATCGCGTCGGGCTCACCGCGCTTGAGCGCGGCGCGTGCGGCGGCGCAGAAGTCAGTCGTCTTGGCGCCCGCAGACCTGACAACAGACTTGGCGCCGTTGCGCGCCAGCTTGCGGCTCGGTTTGCCGCTCCGCTTGGCCGCTTTGCGCTGCAGCGCCTTGGCCATCCGGCTTCAGGCCGTGACCGGCTCGCGCCGCGCCGGCGCCTTCTTGGCCCCGTTCTTCGCGGCCGTCATCTTGTTCTTGGGCACTTCAAGATTGAACAGCCGCGCCGCGTTCAGGCCGAGGATATTGCGTTTGGCCTGCTCGTTGAGGAACGGCAGCGTGGTGATCGAGTTCGGCAGGTCAAAGTCCCAATGGGGCCAGTCGGACGCGAACAACAGTTGCGTGTCGGCGTTCACGGCCTTGAAGGTCGCTTCCGTCAGATCGATGTTGGAGCGTTCCAATGGTTGGCTCGAATAATACATGTCGCGCATGTAGTCGCTCGGCTTGCGCTTAAGCAGCGGCGCCTCCGAGGAACGCATCATGTATTCGGAATCGAGCCGCTGCATGAGGAACGGAATCCACGCCAAACCGCTTTCGATCCAGATGACCTTGAGTTTGGGGAAGCGCTCGGGCAGGCCGTTGATGATCCAGTTCGTCATGTGAATGATGTTGTAATAGACGAACGAGATGGCGTGCATGGAGAT
>JASHVC010000110.1 GCA_030039655.1 Xanthobacteraceae bacterium
GCCTGCATTCCCTATGACATGAAGTTGAAAAATACATTTCCGACCGTCGTTGATGTAAGCGCTGAGCTTCGCACCAAACTGCGCGCAAAGTTTCCGCATATTTTTCCCCCAGCCTAAGACAACCCTATGTGCACTCGCGCCCAGTCAAAATCCGACAAGGAGAAACCGAAATGAGCCGTCCGGGACGCCTCATCGGCATTTTTTTCTGTCTCGCTATTGCTTGCGCTGCGGCAACGACGGTGCGCGCGGCGGACTATCCGTCGCGGCCCGTGCATCTGGTGATCTCCTATCAACCCGGCGGCATTGTCGATTTCGCCGGCCGAGTGCTGGCACAAGAGCTCGGTCCGGTGCTCGGCCAATCGATCGTGATCGAAAACCGGCCCGGAGCCGGAGGAATCGTCGGCGTCGACTCGGTCGCGCATGCGGCACAGGACGGCTATGACTTGGTGCTGATCGACCCTTCGATTGTTACCAACCCGGTTCTGCACAAAGATATGCCGTTTGACGTGTTCAAGGATCTGGCGCCGATTTCGCTGGTCGGCTCCGCTCCGGACGTACTGGTCGTGGCGCCGCAACTACAGATCAAAACCTTTGCGGAGCTGGTCACATACGGCAAGGCCAATCCGGGCAAGCTCAACTTCGCCTCCCCCGGCATCGGCACCACCGGCCACTTGGCAGGCGAGATGTTCAGGCAACGCCTTGCCATCGATGCCACTCATGTCCCCTACAAGGGTTCTGGTCCGGCCTTTGTCGATGTCATGAGCGGCAAGGTGCAGACGCTATTTTCCAGTGTCACCGGTGCTCTACCCTTCACAGCCAAGGGCAGTCTGGTACCGCTCGCCACGACGGGACATGTCCGTTCGCCGGTCTATCCAGACCTTCCAACCGTCGAAGAGGAAGGCCTTCCCGGCTTCGTGGCCGACACCTGGCTCTGTCTGTTCGCGCCAGCAGGCACTCCGGACGATGTTCTCGCTACGCTCAACAGCTCGGTCGCCAAGGCTCTGCAGACGGACACGCTCAAGGCCGCGTTCGCTAAATTCGGGGTCGAGCCGCGCCGCAGCAGCATTCCTGACACCGCGGCCTTCATCAAAGACGAGTACAGCAAGTGGAAGAAGGTGATCAACGACAGTCACATCACGCTGGAATGACTAAGCAGACTGCTTCACCGCTAAGACATCGCTTCCGCAACGGCTGAATATACCGTCAGCAAGATCCCCGGAGTCGAAACTCGGAAAGGTCTCGCGACATCTAATCGAGTTCCTCCCAAACTGCGCCCGATCGCCCTCGCGCGACCGAGCGCTTTTTTAATCCCGACACGTGCGAACAATGGTTGAGGGCGCCTACAATCTCACGCCCACTTCTGGACCAGACTGGTCGCGGCGCGGACGAGCGCGCCTTCAGGCATTTGCAGTTCGCGCAGAATCGAAAAGTGATCGGCGCCGGCAACGGGCAGGATTTTGCCGGGCGCGCCCTCGCGGCTGCGCAATTCGTGCAAGCGCCATGCGTCGTGAACGAGCGTCGGCAATTCCGCGCCGCCATACGAGATGATCAGCGGCTTCCGCGTGACCGGCAGCCGCTGCGGCGAAAACTCGGCGATTTCTTCGTCGGTGAGTTTGAGCGCTTCGTTGAGATTGGTGTCGCGCAGTGCCGCCAGATCGTAGAGGCCGGATATGGCAAGCCCAGCCGCGACGCCAGCATGCGAGAGGTGGAATGCGGCGAGCTGACCTCCGGCGGACCAACCGGAAATAATGAGTGGGCCGGCGATTCCATAGCGCTCGCCGTTTTCGACCAGCCAATCCAACGCCTGGCCAATTTCGGCGACAATACCTCTCAGGTTTGTTTGCGGCGCAAGCGTGTAGCCGGGAATGGCCACCGACCATCCCGCGGCCGCCGGCCCTTCGGCGAAGCAGGCAAACAGCTCGCGCGAATTGCGCTGCCAGTAGCCGCCATGAATGAAGACAAGGCATGGTGCACCTGGATAGGTCGCCGGATAGAGATCGAACGCTGTCCGTTCGCACGGCCCATAGGCGAGATTGAGGAACCGCGGGTGCGCGGCCCGATAATCGGCTGACGCGCTGTTGCGCAACTCGATCCACTTGGCGCTATCGGCGACGGCCGCATTGTTGTTGTAAGCGCCGTCGCGCGCCGCCTGGCCGAGCGTAGCCCAATTGTCCCGGGGATCCGCCGGAAGGTCCGCAACGCGATCGATCCCGGGCGCAGACATGACGCAGCGCTTAGGCGGCGACGGCCTGAGGCAGGATCGGCGAGTCGGCATCGAAGCGCTTACCGGCGCGCAGACAGAACGCCGGCCGCAGCAACCGCTCGGCGATCACTCGAGTGTCCTCGTTATCGCGCAGGATGAAGCGGCCGCGATCGTCCGACAACACCGACACGTCCGCCGGATAGCCCGGCTTGAGCGTGCCGAGCTGGTCGGCGAGCCCGAGCATCTCCGCCGGATTGGTCGTGACCATCGGCACCACGTCTTCGAGCGGAATGCCGAGCGCGATCATCGAGCTCATGGCCTGCGTGAGCGAGAAGCGCGCCTGACCGCGGAACGGATGGTTCTCGTCGTCGTAATGCTGCGACGGCGTACCCGCGGGCGGTGGCACCTCGGTGTTGTAACCGTGCATGTCGGCACCGAGCGTATGTGGCACGATGCCAGCCGCGAGCGCCACGCGGGCCAGCCGGTAAGAGAAGTGGCTGCCGTGACC
>JASHVC010000111.1 GCA_030039655.1 Xanthobacteraceae bacterium
GGACATCGGGGCCTTCCTCGATGTAGCGGCGGATGATGTGGTGGGCGATGGCGTGCGGCACTGTCGCGGTGAGTCCCTGCGGATGTTTGCGCAACAGCATCAGCACCAGCTCTTCGCGGCCGAACCAGCGCGCGTCCTCAAGCTCGCTGCGGTCGATGATGATGTTCTCGCTGAGCGCTTCGGCGTGGCAGCCGATCATCAGTGACATCGGCAACGGCCACGGTTGCGAGGTGAAATATTTGACGCGGCCGCAGACGATGCCGACTTCCTCGAGCACTTCTCGGCGCACTGCCTCCTCGATCGTCTCGCCCGGTTCGATGAAGCCGGCAAGACACGACCACATGGTCGGCGCAAAGCGCGGCGAGCGGCCAAGCACACAACGTTCCCCCGCGATCGGCAGCATGATCGCGACCGGATCGGTGCGGGGAAAGTGCTGCACCTTGCAGGACGGGCAATCGCGCCGCCAGCCGCCTTCGACCACCCGCGTCGGCGCACCGCAATTGGGACAGAAGCGGTGGCGCCCGTGCCAGCCAAGCACCGCCTTGGCCTCGGCGAGCGGGGGCAAATGGTTTGCGTCGACCATACCGTGCACCGCGATCGAGCGTATGTCAGTGATTTTCAGATCGTTGCGCGCCTTGAGCGGCTCGACGCTGGCGGGATCGAGATTGACGCCGAAACGCGGCGTGCTATCCATGAGGCCGAGGAACACGGTCTCGCGCGCGTTGCCGAACCCGCGCGCCTCATCGGACGAAAACAACGGATCGAAGGCCTCGCCCGACTTTTTCATCAGCACGAGTTCGCCGCCGATCAAATAGAAGCCGGCTCGCAGGTCGGCAGCGAATTTGGCCAACGCCGCATCGTCGCCGCGAAGTTGGGCGGCGCGTTCAATGCGGCTTGCCGTGTAGCCGAGGTGCGGCCACGGGCCGAGTTCGGTGCGGAAGGGCACGCCTTACTCAGCCGCTTCAGGCAAAGATCGCGGATAGAACGAATCGTAGAGTTCCGGGCGCTGCCATTGTGGCCCGAGCACGCCTTGCTTGGCGGCGCAGACCGCCGACGAGCCGACCTCGTCACGGGTGGCGCGCAGGAAGCGCACACGGTCGAGGCTCACGTCGACAACGCTCAGGCCGGCGGCCGTACTCTCGAACAAAATCTCTTCAGGCGCCGCCACCATGGCAAGACCACGCTCGCCGTGATGGAAAAGATTTTGCGTGGTCACCACCACCGCGAGGTTCTCGATGGCGCGGGCCCAGATGAGCGTCCGCCATGTCGCCCACAGCCGGTTCTTGTCTTTGCCGGCCGGCATGAAAATCAGCTCGGCGCCGCGCAGCGCCAACGACCGGGTGACTTCCGGCATGTAGACTTCGCTGCACATGGCGAGGCCGACCTTGCCATGAGCCGTATCGAACACCGGAAATTCGTTGCCCGCCACGTACTGAAATTCCCAGGCGGTGCCACCGGTGTAAATCCATGGGCCGTTTGGATGAGTGCGCCGGTAGCGCGCCGGCGCGCGGCCGTCCGGGTACGCCATCACGATGAGGTTGTACGCAGTCGCGGCCTTGCGGTCGATTGGCTCGATGGTGCCGAACACGACGTGCACGCCGTGCGTCGCCGCGGCTTCAGCCATGGCCGGTGTCGGATCGAACGTCGCTGGCATGCGCCACGGGCCCGGATAGGTTTCCGGAAAGCAGACAAAATCCGCGCCCTCATGGGCAGCGTGCTCGATTGCGCTCACCGCATCGGCGACGTTGCGCTCATCCTCGCCCGGCGGGTGTGAGATCGGCTGCACGACGGCGATGCGAAATGTCATTGCAGTGCTCCTGGGCGGCCCAATTCGGCGGATTGAAGCCGCGCGGCGCACCAAGGTCAAGTTGACCCCGGATGCCATGCGGGGTGTCTTCATCAGCGTGCCGCCCCGCCTGCGTAGGGCCCGAAGGGCATGTGATAGGTTTGAAACAATGATGCCGCTCGAGGGGAGGAACCACGCATGACGCGCGCGCCACGCATCGCCATTGTGGGCGGCGGCATTGGCGGGCTTGCGGCCGCGCTGGCGCTGGAGCACCGTGGCGCCGAAGTCATCGTCTGCGAGCAATCGCCGACCCTGAGCGAGATCGGCGCTGGCCTCAACGTGACCCCCAACGCCGTCAAGGCTCTGCGTGCCCTCGGCGTCGAGGATGCGGTCAACGCCGTCGCATCGGGCTCGGAATTTTTGAACATACGCTCGTGGAACAGCGGCCGCTACATTTCGCGCATGCGGCGCGGCGACTTTAAGCAAAAATTCGGCGCGCCAAATCTTTCCATGCATCGGGCCGACTTGCTCGGCGTGCTCTCGGCGGCGCTGAAGTCGACCGACATCCGCGTCAATAAGCGCTGCGTCGCGGTCGAAGGACGCGACCGCAATGCGGTCGCGCGCTTTGCGGACGGCGGCGAAGTTGAGGCGGACATCGTGGTCGGTGCCGACGGCATTCATTCCGTGGTGCGCAACAGCCTGTTCGGCGACGACGCGCCACGCTTCACCGGTTGCATCTGTTGGCGCGGCATGGCCGCGGCGGACGCCGTCCCATCCGACATCAACATCGCGGACGGAGCGCTGTGGATGGGTCCGCACGGACACGTCGTGCATTATCCGGTGCGCCGCGGCGAACTTCTCAACATCGTGGCGCATTTCGACAGCGATGCCTGGATCGAGGAATCGTGGACGCGCGAATGTGACGTGGCCGAGGTGAAGACGACCTATGCGCAGTGGAACACCGCACTCACCCGCCTCTTTCCGTGCAGTGAGCGCTGGTACAAATGGGCGCTGTACGACCGCGATCCGCTCGAACGCTGGAGCCGCGGCCGCGCCACGCTGCTCGGCGACTCGGCCCACGCCATGCTGCCTTATCTCGGCCAGGGCGCCGCCATGGCAATCGAGGATGGCTATGTGCTCGCGGCGATGATCGCCAAGCAGCCAGACGATCTCGATGCGGCGCTCGCTGACTACGAGCGCATTCGCGCACCGCGCGCGAAAGCCGCCGTGCTCGGTTCGCGCGCCCGCGCCAAGGAGAACCACCTGCCCTCGCGCTTTGCGCAGATCAAGCGCGATCTAAAATTTGCATTGCGCGAACGTTTCGGCCGCGACAATACCGCGTTCCAAGTCTCGTGGCTCTACGAGTACGATGTCGGGCGGGAGCTACAATGACGACGCGCTTTGCAGCCGGTCGCGGATGATGGTCGTGAAGCGTTCCAAGGCAGCAGGATCGTAGGCGCGGGGCGGTGCCGCGCCCCAAACCGGCTTCGGCCACAGCGGATCATCCTTGCGACGCGCCACGATGTGGACGTGCAGTTGCGGCACGACGTTGCCGATCGCGGCCACATTCAACTTGTCGCATTGCGTCACGTCCTTCAGCACGCGCGACGCCAGCGACACTTCGTTGAGCAACGTCGCTTGCTCCGCGCCCAGATCGAGGATTTCGCTAACGCGCGCACGCCGCGGCACCAGGATCAGCCAAGGGAAATTGGCATCGTTCACAGCCAGGACTCGCGACAGCGAAAGGTCGCATACCGGCGCCGTTTCGGCGTGCAATTGCGGGTGCAGGGACCAGCCAATTTCCGACATTTTTGCCTCTTGTATCTACGCGGAGCCAAGCTTCCCGGACGGACGCGCCTGACTTGCTTTCTCGCCTGACGCGGCCGATATAGGAGCGGGAGGTTGGCGGTGGACGAGCCACTCGCCAACCGGGTCAGGTCCGGAAGGAAGCAGCCCTAACGAGCGCGGTTCGGGTCGCTCGTCAGCCTCCCACCTTTCCACATTTGTAGCCCGCATGAGCGCAGCGAAATGCGGGGCCGCCCATCGGTTCGCATACCCTGCCCCGGATTTCGCTGCGCTCATCCGGGCTACATTGGCGGCAATGAACGACGCAACGACATCCACCCCATCCTACCGCGTGCTGGCCCGCAAATACCGGCCGTCGACGTTCGATGACTTGATCGGCCAGGACGCCATGGTGCGCACGATCTCGAACGCGTTCGAGTCGGGCCGCATCCCGCAGGCTTGGATCCTCACGGGCGTACGCGGCGTCGGCAAGACCACAACGGCGCGCATCCTGGCGCGCGCGCTCAATTACGAACTGCCGGACGGCTCGATTACCGGCCCGACCGTGAAGATGCCGGTGCTCGGCGTGCACTGCCAGGCGATCATGGAGAGCCGCCATCTCGATGTCATTGAGATGGACGCGGCCTCGCACAACAGCGTCGACGACGTGCGCCAGATCAACGATGCGGTCCGATACGCGCCAGTCTCAGCCCGCTACAAAGTCTACATCCTGGACGAAGTGCACATGCTCTCCGGCGCGGCCTTCAACGCGCTGCTGAAGACGCTGGAAGAGCCGCCGCCCCACGCCAAGTTCATCTTCGCGACGACCGAAATCCGCAAAGTGCCGATCACCGTGCTGTCGCGCTGCCAGCGCTTTGATCTGCGCCGCGTCGATGCGGCGGTGCTGGTGGAGCACCTGCGC
>JASHVC010000112.1 GCA_030039655.1 Xanthobacteraceae bacterium
CGTGCGGGATCGCGTGACCATCGTCGTCACCGTGCGCCGCGTGTACCATCGTATCCATTTTTACGTCCTTCGTTAGCGGCCGACTATCGTCGGATCGAAACTGCTACTCAGTGCGATGGGACCGCGGCCTCCGCGACCGTTGTTCGCGGGCCCGTCTCGTTTTCAGCTGCGGGGTGCGCCTGCGCCGCGAGCCAGGCGGCAAAGTCGGCGTCGCTGACCACCCGGACCGCGATCGGCATGAACGAATGGTCCTTGCCGCACAGTTCGGAGCATTGGCCGTAGAACATTCCCTCGGTCGTCGCCTTGAACCAGGTGTCATTAATGCGCCCAGGAACGGCGTCGATCCTGATGCCGAACGATGGCACATTGAACGAGTGAATCACGTCGGCACCGGTGACGATGACGTGTACAACCTTGTTCACCGGCACGACCATCTCATTATCGACCGTCAGGAGACGCGGCTGACCGGGTTTGAGGTCCTGTTCGGGAACCATCACCGAATTGATCTCGAGGTTGTTGTTGTCGGGATAATCGTAGGCCCAGAACCACTGCTTGCCGGTCGCCTTTATGGTCAGATCCGGCTTCGGGACATCGAGCTGGATGAACAGGAGCCGGAACGAAGGCGCGGCGATGCACGCCAAGATGATGACCGGGACAATCGTCCAAAGAACTTCAAGCAGCGTGTTGTGGGTGGTGCGCGTGGGCGTCGGATTGGCGCGTGCATTAAAGCGCACAATGATGATTAAGAGCAGGGCAAGAACGAATGCCGAAATGGCGCCAATAATCCAAAGCAGGACATTATGAAACCACGTGATGTCGGTCATGATCGGCGTCGCCGAATCCTGCAGCCCGATCTGCCACGGCGACGGCTCGCCCATCCCGGCTAGCGCCGCGCCGACGCCCGAGAGCAGCGCAGCGGCTGTCGCCGCTCCGGCGGCCAAGCGCGAGAACACCTTCATCTGTCTCTCTGCTCCCTATTTTGAGCTCGGCCACGACCGTCGACGAAGAGCACTCGAGCGCATTCGGCGCGGACCGCGACAGTTTGACCTGCCTGCCTTTGGCCCGGCTCCCAGTTGCGTCCGCGGGGAAGCGGCCGGAAAGGAGCGGAAGGGTCTGAATTCCTTGCAGGCATCGGCGGGACTTGAGGGAATCCGCGTTCGTCAAACCACAAATCCGAGCCTGCTGCAATGCACTGATTGGCGTCAAAGGACGCAGTCACAGCACGCCATAAATGGCGCGGTCCGGGGGTGGCCGGGGGAACCGGAGCGACTTGGCGTGGCCATAATGCCGTGCTTTCGAGCAACCTTGACACGGTGAGGTCAGCATGTAGGCAGGCGCGCGCGGCGGACGGGCGCCTGCGATTCGTGCGGCCAACTTGCCGGATTCTTCAGGGGCGGTTGGCAATGGAAACCACATCCATGGCGATACATGATCTCGGACGGCAGCCGCGGACCCTGGCGAGAGCCCTGGCTACGGCGTTCGCCGCCACCGCCATGCTGCTCGCAGCAATGACGGCAGGCGGCGGCCAGGCCTATGCCCAGGGGGTTGTCCGCGCGGTATCGGGCGATTGGCAGATCCGCTGCGAGACGCCGCCCGGCGCGCAGAGCGAGCAATGCGCGCTGATGCAGAGCGTTACAGCTGAGGATCGGCCCAACGTTGGGCTCACCGTGCTCGTGCTCAAAATTGCCGACCTGAAGAGCCGCTTGATGCGTGTCGTCGCGCCGCTCGGCGTCATCCTGCCGTCAGGACTAGGCCTGAAGATCGATAACGTCGATGTCGGACGCGCCGGCTTCGTCAAATGCTTGCCGAACGGCTGCCTCGCCGAAATCAACATGGATGACAAATTGATAAATCAATTACGCACCGGCCAGACCGCAACCTTCATCATCTTCCAGTCCCCTGAGGAAGGCATCGGTTTCCCCATGAGCCTTAAGGGCTTCGGCGAAGGCTTCGACAAGCTGCCCTAGTCGGAACCGGTAGTTGAGGCCGACGCCGCGAAATGCGCCGCAATTGTCCGGCATTTTCCGCGACCTGGCGCGCACCTAAACAGGGCCCTCGCCAGCCAGACCGGAAGCAACTATCTAGTGCCGATAAGCAGTAGGACTTCGCCATGAGCAATGTCGTCACCTCCCTGATCGACCGCGCCGGGTTGGACCGGCCGCGGCTTGCCAAAATCATTTCGCGCGGCCTCGACGGCGCCGACGATGGCGAGCTTTTTCTTGAATATCGCCAGGCCGAGGTGCTGATGTTCGACAACGGCCGCCTGAAGCAGGCCACTTACGATACGTCGCAGGGCTTCGGGCTTCGTGCCGTCAAAGACGAGGCGGTCGGCTACGCCCACGCCTCAGACGTATCGGAAGCGGCGATCGAGCGGGCCGCCAACGCTGTGCGCGCGGTGAAAGGCGGCTACTCGGGGCACTACACTGCGGCTCCAGCGCGCACCAATGCCAAGCTCTATGGTGAGGACAGCCCGCTTAACAGCCCCACCTTCGAGGCCAAGGCGCGGCTATTGGAAACGATCGACGCTTACGCACGCGCCAAAGACCCGCGCGTTCGTCAGGTCACGGCGAGCCTGGCCGCGACCTGGCAGGCTGTCGAAGTTCTGCGCGCCGATGGCGAGACCTATCGCGATGTGCGGCCGCTGGTGCGGGTCAGCGTCTCGGTTGTGGTCGGCGAAGGCGACCGCCAGGAAACTGGCAGCGCCGGTTATGGCGGCCGCGAAGGCTATGAGCGATTTCTGCAGACCAACGCGTGGCAGGAAGCGGCCAACGACGCGGTACGCCAGGCGCTAGTCAACCTGAAATCCGTGCCGGCGCCGGCTGGCGAGATGGATGTGGTGCTGGGCCCAGGCTGGCCAGGGGTCATGCTGCACGAGGCGGTGGGTCACGGCCTCGAAGGCGACTTCAATCGCAAGAAGACGTCGGCCTTTGCCGGACTAATGGGGCAACAGGTCGCGGCGAAAGGCGTTACCGTCGTGGATGACGGCACCATTGTGTTGCGTCGCGGTTCGCTGTCGATCGACGACGAAGGCACGCCGACAAGCCGGACGGTGCTGATCGAGGACGGCATCCTGGTCGGCTACATGCAGGA
>JASHVC010000113.1 GCA_030039655.1 Xanthobacteraceae bacterium
GACGGACTTCTGCAGGTGGAGAAGGCCGCTCCCGCCTTCGCGGTGGTCGATATGCGGTTGACCGACGGCAATGGGCTTGACGTGATCTCGGCGATGAAGAAGCGCCGGCCCGAAGCCCGCGCCATCATCCTCACCGGCTACGGCAACATCGCGACCGCGGTGAATGCGGTGAAGCTCGGCGCCGTCGATTATCTGGCAAAGCCGGTCGATGCCGACGATGTCGCGGCGGCGCTGCTTGCGCTTGACACCAAAAAGATCGAACCGCCGGAGAATCCTATGTCGGCGGATCGTGTGCGCTGGGAACATATCCAGCGCATTTACGAACTGTGCGGCCGCAACGTTTCTGAGACTGCGCGCCGGCTCAGTATGCACCGCCGCACCCTGCAGCGCATCCTCGCCAAACGCGCGCCCAAATAATTCCCTTCTCAGATTTCGCCCACGTAAGGTCCTTGCGGATCAGCGAGCGCCTGCAGGCGCAATGCCGCCGCGTGGGCAAAACGCAGCATCATGGTCTTGCGCCGCGCTGCCGGTAGGTGGTGCTCCGGCGCCTCGGTGACGATCGAAGCGCCAAATGCGTCGGCGATGATCAATCCGGCGTCGGCGGGAAAAATTTCCCGCGGAACGTCCGCCATCGTGGAGAAAAACAACCGGTCGCAATGCAGCCGGTACTCTATCCACTTTTGATCGGCGCGGAAATCCGCAATCGAAGACTTGATTTCGACGATGACGAACTCTCCGTCGCCGCCCAGCGCCACAAGGTCGGCGCGGCGACCCGACGGCAGCGGCAATTCGCTGACGACGCAATAGCCGAGCGCATGTAGGCAGCGAGCAGTGCCGCGCGCGATGGCGAGCGCCGTCTCCGATTGCCGGCCATCGGCCGGCAAGGCGGCCGGCGAATTGACGCGCATGGCGAGGATTCCAGGTAGAGCCATATTGCCAAAGGCACGCGCTGAAAGCTTACGCACGCCGCAACTCCATTTGCCAAAACGGCGCTGAGATCAGTTTGATCTTGCCCCGCCGGCGCGCTCTGGGAAAGCCCCGGCCAACGCAGCGCGCGAGGCTGCGATAACGCCGCGCTCGGTGATGAGGCCGGTCACCAGGCGTGCCGGTGTCACGTCGAAGCCGTAATTCGCAACAGCCGATCGGTCGGGCACGATCCGCACGGTTTCTATTCGGCCGTCAGCGGTGCGCCCCGTCATGGTCGCGACTTCGTCGGCGCTGCGCTCCTCGATGGGGATCTCGGCGACGCCGTCGGCGATGGTAAAGTCGATGGTCGGCGAGGGCAGCGCCACATAGAACGGCACGTTGTTGTCGCGCGCCGCTAGCGCTTTCAAATACGTTCCGATCTTGTTGCACACGTCGCCGTTGGCGGTGACGCGGTCGGTGCCGACGATGACCAAATCGACCAGGCCATGTTGCATGAGGTGGCCACCGGTGTTGTCGGCGATCACCGTGTGGGGCACGCCGTGCCGCCCCAGCTCCCACGCTGTGAGCGAAGCACCCTGATTGCGCGGCCGCGTCTCGTCGGCGAACACGTGAATGCCAAGCCCTTTATCATGTGCTGCATAGATCGGCCCCGTAGCCGTGCCCACGTCAACCGCCGCCAGCCAGCCGGCATTGCAATGGGTGAGCACGTTCACCCGCTCGCCCGGCTTTTTGCGCGCCGCGATGGCTTCGATGAGCGGCAAGCCGTTGCGGCCGATCGCGCTGTTGATGGCGACGTCTTCCTCGCAGATTTCTGCAGCGCGCCGATAGGCCGCAGCGCTTCGCTCGGCACGGGGACGATTGCGCACGGTCGCCATCATCTCATCCAATGCCCACTTGAGATTGATGGCCGTGGGTCGCGTGGCGATCAGCGCAGCATAGGCGCGGTCGAGCGCCTCGTCGGAGGCATCTTGGTGCACCGCCAGGCAAATTCCGTACGCGGTGGTGGCGCCGATCAGCGGCGCGCCACGGATCAGCATGGCGCGGATCGCATGCGCGGCGTCGTCGAGCGTGGTAAGACGCGCCGTGATCAATCGATGCGGCAACGCAGTCTGGTCGATGATGCCGACGGACCACCCGTCAGGTTCGAGCCAGATGCTGCGCATCGCTTTGCCGTCGACTTTCATGCTTGTCCCGTAGCAGATTTAGTTCTGCTGTCGATGTTAATCTCTCCATGTCGGCCCGAGTTGCCGAATTGGCGCAGCGGATCAAGTCGTCGGGCTTGCGGGCGGTTGCTTGCCGAGCAGCGCGCATGCGGACGCAGCGAAGATCAAGAAAAAGCCGATGACGTCGGAGGCCGTCGGCACTTCGCCGAGGATGGCCATCGCGGAGAGAACGCCGATGACTGGAGAGCCCAACACGGCCAGCGATGACGTGACGGCTGGCAGACGCGGGACGATGGCGAACCACAAGCCGTAAGCAATGCCGCCGGCGCCCACGCCGATGAGGGCCGTCGCAACCAGCGAACGGACGGTTGCGGCGCCAAGCTGGACGCCGCCCTCGAAAGGAAACACGCTGACGGCGAATACTGCAAAGGCGACGAAGAGCTGCCAGCTTGCCGCGCCAACCGGGTCGGCATCGATGCGCGCCCATTTCAGATAAACAGTACCGGCGGCCCAGCTCAATCCGGCGGCAAGCGCCAGCAGGAGGCCGAGTGGAATTCCTTTGGTGGCGAGGGGATAAATCAGAACAGCGAGGCCTGCACCGCATAAGCCGAGCGCGCCGACTTGCACACCGCCAGGACGTTCACCGAGGAACGGCCACGCCAGCACCAAAGACCAGATCGGCACCGTATAGGCGAGGATCGCCACGCGCGAGGTTGCGGCCGCAAGTTGCCCAAAGGCGATGAGCAGGGTGAAAAAGACGATGTTGAGCAGCGACGCGACAACCACATGGGCAAATGCCTTTGCGTTCGGCAGACGCAGGCTGCGGCCGCTGACGACACAAATGAGATAGAGCGTCAGTGCGGCAAGTGCCGTGCTCATGGTGCGCATGCTGAACGGCGGAATTCCGTCGAGCGCGATTTTCATGATCGGCCAGCTCGTGCCCCAGATCACGCAGAGCAACGCGAGTATCGCTCGCGCCCGGACGTCACCGAGACCTGCCGGGCGGCCCACGGGTTCGGGATTTCTCACGGAGCTTTAGGTCCAGTGCGCAGGTACCAATCGAGGATCTGGCTTCCGGTCCAGAACAGCACGTCCGGCTTCTTCCGAATTTTCTCGAAGACGCGGCGAAAGTATTTAAGGCGGTGCGGCGCCCCCATGATGTAGGGATGCACCACCAGCGCCATAATCCGTGCGGAAGCCTCGGCGTCAGCGTAGATCTGCTCGAACTGATCGAGCGCGCGCTCGCAATACTCCGGCGCCTCGTGGTGCTGGATCAGCATCATGGCGACGTCGTTGCATTCCTGCGTGTAGGGCAGATTGACGATCGGCTTGCCGCGGGTCTTCAGCCACACCGGCTGGTCGTCGAGCACCCAGTCGGCCACGTAATCGTAACCTTCCTCGACCAGGAGATCGGGCGTTTCCCAGGTCTCGGTGAGGCCGGGTCCGAGCCAGCCGCGCGGCGGCTTGCCGGTCGCCTTGGTGATCACGTCGCGGACTTTGCGGATATCGGCGCGCTCGTCCGGCACCCTCTGCATGTTGCGCTGGGTGAAGCCGTGGCCGATGAATTCCCACTTCCGTTCGATGGCGGCGCGCACGATCTCCGGATAGGCCGCCAAGGCCGAACCGTTGATCGCCAATACGGTCGGGATCGCGAACTCGTCCAGCACCTTCGTGAAACGCCAGAAGCCGACGCGGTTGCCGTATTCGTGCCAGGCCCAGTTGGGGATGTCGGGCATGGGTGAGCCGCCCGCCGGCGGTGTCAGCACGGTGCGCGGCATGGCTTGCGTCGGGTCCCACTCCTCGACGTTGACGATGACCCATACGGCCATACGGGCGCCGTTCGGCAATTTCAGCGGTGGCCTCGCGGTGATGGGTGAATAGGCGATGCGGTCGCTCGGCAGCATCGGCTGCTTCAAGCGCGGCTTTTTCGGCGCGGACTTCTTTGCGGCGGCTTTTTTTGGTCGCGTGGTCATTGCAGGATCGATCCTGTCTGTTTCATCCGCCGGATCCATCGTTTGAGGGCTTATAGCGCGTGACGAGCGCGCCGAGGACTGTCAAAACCACAGCGCAGAGGCACAGCGGCAGGAAGGCGGTCCACGGTTTGCCGGTCGTGTCCCACAGCGCGCCGCACGCGGTCGGCACCAAGATCGCGCACGAGTAGCTAACGGTGAACATGCCGGCGGCGGTGCGTGGAACGTCGCCCTGGATGCTGAGCAAAGCCGGCAGCGCCAGGATCGGCGCGAACGTCATCGCGCCGGTGAAGCCGACGATTGCGGCCGCGCCTATTATTCCGGCGGCGGACGAATTGACCATCAGCGCGATGAAAGCCGCCAGCATGAGCGGGCCGAACAACACGAACGGCCACGCACGCCGCTGCAGCCGATTTGATGCAAACAAAAGGATGAACAGAGCCGGGACCTGCGAGCCATTGAGCCAGCCCAAGGCGGGGCCAAGGAGATCCGGCCGTCCCTCGGCGGCCAAATAGTCACCGAGCAGGGCGTTGGTGGCGAAGTACGGGCTGTTGTTGCTACCGAGCGCAAGGCCGATGAGCCAGATTACCGGATTGCTCCAGTCGGGCCACCAACGTGCGGGCAGCGCTTTCGCGGCGGCCATGCGGTTCGTGCTCGCCGGGCTCAAAAGAAAAAACACTGGTGGGATCAGAATCGCCGGCACGGCCCAGAGGACGAGATTGAGCCGCCAGCTGCCGCCGGCGAGCGGCAATACGTACGGAATGGTGAAAATCGGCGCCATGCTCGCACCGATCAGCATTCCGCCCGAATACACGACGGTGCCGAGCGGGATGCGGTTCGGCAGCCATTCGCGCACCAGCGTCGGCATCGCCGGTTGCATAATGGCGACCCCAAGGCCAGTACCGATGGCGGCAGCGTAAAGCGTCCAGACATCAAAGGCCGCGCCGCGTGCGGCGCCGGCCAGCGCGACGATGACCATGCCGGCGACCCCCGCGAGAGTCGCGCCCACACGTGCGATCAGCAGCGAGCCCGGCACGGCCGCAACGGCGAAGAGACCGAGCGGAAGCCCTACCAGCAGCCCCACCTGCGTCTCCGACATGTGCAGTTCGCGATGCACGAGCGGAATCACCGGCGGCATGGCGAGGATCGTCATGCGCATGGCGACGCCGGCGAGGGCGAGCAGAAACAGAACTTTGAGCAGCCCGCCGAACGAGAGGCCGGCTGCGGAATTCCCGGCAGGGAGCATTGAGTGGGACGAGAGCCTTGAGGCCGCAAACTGCATCAGCGGCTGGTGCGACGCAAGAAACCGTGGTTGCGCTTGCGGCGCGCCCAGAACAAATATAGAACATCATTTATGGCGACCGAAACGCCCGATCTTGAGGCGGCGCACCGGGTCCTGCGCGCCACGTTTGGCTTTGAGGCCTTTCGGCCGGGGCAGGGTGAAATCGTGGCCGCCATTCTGGGTGGCCGCGACGTTCTGGCGGTCATGCCGACGGGCAGCGGCAAATCGCTCTGCTATCAGCTTCCCGCGCTCCTGCGCGACGGTCTCACCATCGTGGTCTCGCCGCTGATCGCGCTGATGCGTAACCAGGTCGCGCAGCTTTGCGGCTATGGGATTGCGGCGGCAGCGTTGAACTCCGCGAACGATCCGGCGGAAAACCGCTCGGTGCTCGATCGCGTCGCGCGTGGCGAGTTACGTCTGATTTATGTCGCGCCCGAACGGCTGGTGCGAGCCGATACGCTCGACCTCCTCAAGCGCGCCAAGGTCGCGATGTTCACGGTCGACGAAGCGCATTGTATTTCACAATGGGGTCACGATTTTCGGCCCGAATACGCGGCGCTCGGCTCGGTGCAGGCCGCGCTCGGCGGCGTGCAGACGGTCGCCTTCACGGCCACCGCCGACGCCGCCACGCGCACCGATATTTTGCAAAGACTTTTCAGCCGCCCGCCGGAGTTATTCGTGCACGGCTTCGACCGTCCTAATCTCCGGCTGGCGATGCAAACAAAAATCGGCGGTCGAAAACAAGTGGGCGACTTCGTCAAAAATCATGCGGGACAGAGCGGCATCGTCTACTGCGCCTCGCGGCGCAAGACGGAGGAGCTTGCCGAATACCTGCACGAGAGCGGCGTCAAGGCGCTGCCTTATCATGCCGGCATGGAAGCGGCCGCGCGCTCGCGCAATCAGGACGCTTTCCTGCAGGAGGATGGTGTCGTCATGGCAGCGACCGTGGCGTTCGGCATGGGCATCGACAAGCCGGACGTGCGCTTCGTTCTTCATGCCGACATGCCGTCGAATATCGAGAGCTATTACCAGGAAATCGGCCGCGCCGGTCGCGATGGCCTGCCGGCCGATACGCTGACGCTCTATGGCATGGGCGACATCCGCCTGCGCCGCATGCAGATCGATGAAAGCGATGCTTCCGACGGCCAGAAGCGAGTGGACCGCCAGCGGCTCAACGCACTCGTGTCGTTGTGCGAATCGCCGCGCTGCCGGCGGCAGACGCTGCTGACCTATTTCGGCGAGACCACGGAGCCTTGCGGCAATTGTGATTTCTGCTGCGACGGCGCTGAGGTGATCGACGGCACCATCGCGGCGCAGAAAGCACTCTCGGCCATCAAGCGCACCGGCGAGCGGTTCGGCACCGAGCACCTGACGAATGTGCTCATCGGCGACAACAGCGAGGCGGTGGAGAAATTCGGCCACGATTGCCTGCCGACCTTCGGGGTCGGCAAGGAATTCGGCAAGCAGGAGTGGCGATCGATCTTCCGGCAATTGCATGGCGCTGGCGTCGTCGCGCTCGACATCACCGGCTATGGCACCTGGAAGGTGACCGAAGCGGGCCGCCGTGTGCTCAAGGGCACCGACAAAATTACGCTGCGCAAGGATACGCTCAAACCTGGGCGCAAGGCCGCGCGCGCGACCGCGAATGCCGCTGCACTGGCTGGCGGCGGAGACGGCGATGCGGAGCTGTTCGAAGCGCTACGACGGCGCCGGTCCGAGCTTGCCAAGCAGCAGCGCGTCGCCGCCTACGTGGTGTTCGCCGACAAGACCCTGATCGACATGGCGCGGCGCAAGCC
>JASHVC010000114.1 GCA_030039655.1 Xanthobacteraceae bacterium
CGACGATGTCGCTGCCGGCAACGCGCAGCCCGTAACGCACGCCGTCATAGCGCGCGAGGTTAGATGAGGCCTCAGCCGGCGCCACAACGTAATACGCCGGGAGCGCGTATTTGGTCGTCGGTAACGAAATTTCCACCGGCTCGGCGCCGGCGTCCTTGAGCCATTGCACGCCGCGCTGCCACAGCGCCTCGATGTCCACAGCCAGACCGGGCATGCGGTATTCCTTTGGGATGCCGATGCGCATGCCTTTGACCGAAGCGCCAATGGCCTTCTCATAGTCGGGCACCGGCAGGTCGACGCAGGTCGTATCCTTGGCGTCGGGTCCGGCCATGGAGCGAAGCAGGATGGCGCAATCTCGCACTGTGCGCGCGAAGGGGCCAGCTTGATCGAGCGACGAGGCGAACGCCACGATCCCCCAGCGTGAGCAACGGCCATAGGTAGGCTTGATGCCGACGACGCCGCAAAACGCCGCCGGCTGGCGGATCGAGCCGCCGGTATCAGTCCCAGTGGCGCCTGCGCAGATTCTGGCGGATACGGCCGCCGCCGAACCGCCCGAGGACCCGCCGGGCACGAGCTTCTGCTGCGAACCGTCGCGGCGCCACGGGGACACGGCCGGACCGAAATACGATGTTTCGTTGGAGGAGCCCATTGCGAACTCATCGTTGTTGAGCTTGCCAAGGAGCACGGCACCATCCCGCCACAGGTTAGCGGTAACTGTGGACTCGTAGGTTGGAACGAAATTCTCGAGAATTCTGGAGCATGCCGTCGTGCGCAGATCCTTGGTGCAAAAGAGATCCTTCACGCCAAGCGGTAGCCCTTCGAGCGGACCAGCCTCGCCTTTCGCCAGCCGCGCATCAGCATCTTTCGCCATGGCGCGGGCGCGATCTGGCGCCTCCAGCACGAAAGTGTTGAGCGCGCGCGCTTGTTCGATCGCGGCGATATAGGCCTCGGTAAGATCAGGCGCGGAACATTCGCGGCGGCGCAACGCATCGCGGGCCTGCGCCAGCGTGAGCGAAGTGAGATCGGTCATTGAGTATCCTGATTTCGCAGTTCGCTCACGCCGCCGGATTTGTTTGATGCGAACTTCGAAATCAAACTGATTCTGGCGCAGCCTTTGGATTCTAAATTCTAATCTTGCTTCCGACCAAAGCGTAGGAGCTTCGCATCCGCACCGACCGTCGGATCATCGCAATTAAAGGGATTTTTGTTGTCGATCTCTGTACCTTCAGCCGAAGCGTCCACCCGCCGTTCGCCCTCCTCACCCTGCACCGGGACAGGCTGCACCGGGAATGCCGAGAACAGCGCGTCAACCGCCTCCGGATCATCAGGCTTCAACAGCCCCTGGCTTTCAAGGTAAGCGAGCCAGATCGCGTCTTGTTCGCAGGCAAGGCACATTTATTCCACCACCTTAGGAACCAGAAAGAAGTGATCTTCGCGCGCCGGCGCATTTTGCACAATGGCATCCGGGATACCGCCGTCGGTCACTTCATCCTTGCGTGTCCTCAAAGCCATGGGCGTGACCGACGTCATCGGCTCAACACCATCAACATCAACCTCGCCTAGCTGCGCGAAGAAGGCGAGAATTGCACTCAGTTCGCCTTGAAGCGAGGCCACCTCTTCATCCGCAACAGCAATCCGCGCCAAGTGCGCCACGCGACGAACGGTATCGGCATCGACGGACATGGGCCTCCAGCTTTGACTGGCCCAGATATGGGCGTTCTGCAACGCCCCGCCTATAGCAGAAGTGCCATTCGCGCGCCAGTTATGGGCCCCGACCGCGGGAGGCCGAGGCGAGCGCCGCACTTTCTGCCGGAATGCGGATAGTCAACACAAGGGCGTTGAGAATTGAGAACACCAAAGCGTAGATCGGGAGACCCAGTGCGAGCGGCACGACAGCAATCTCGCCGATGACGACAGCGTAGTTCGGGTGGCGCAGCCAGTGAAACGGACCTCCGGTAATCGGTCGCTCGCCTGGCACCACAATGACGCGGATAGTCCACCGCCGCCCCAATGTCGCCAGTACCCAATAGCGACCGACCTGAAGGACGGCGAACAGCGCGAGAAACACCCTTGAGGCAGCATGATCGTAGGCAATGAGCCACATGCCCGTCAGCCAAGCCACATGGAGCAGAACGAGGAGACCAAGATGTGACCTGCCGTGCTCGATCCCGCCGGCTGCGAGGAGCCGCCGCTCGTTTTCTCTTGCCCACCACAATTCAATCAATCGCTGAGCGGTAACGTAAGCAAGCAGAATGCTGCCAGCGCCGAAATGCATCACAGGTCAACGACGGCGAAATAGGCGGAAAACCCCGGCCCGAACGCGGCAAGCAGGTGCAGACCGCGCGCCCCGCCTCTCAGCGCCCGCTCGAACACGAACAGTGCCGTCGCCGATGACATGTTCCCATGGCGGCGCAATACCTCCCATGAATGCTCGAGGTGCCGCCGCTCAAGGCCGAGCACCTCTTCCATCGTCTCCAGCAATTTGCGACCGCCTGGATGAAACAGAAAGCCGTTGAAGTCTGACAACTGAAAGCCGTTGCGCGCAAGAAAATCGTTTAACGCAGGCGCCAACGCTTTGCGCATAAGTGACGGCAGTTCCGGACTAAGGACGACGCCGAAACCGTCGTCCTTGATGTCCCATCCCATGATGTGCTCGGTGCCCGGCCAAGTCCATTCGCCGACCGCAAGAATCCGCGGCGCGCCGCCCCCATCGTCGGCCGTGTTGCGCAGCAGCATGCCAGCAGCGCCATCGCCGAACAGCGCCGCCGATACAAACATGGCCGCGCTCGGATCGTTCACGCGCAGGCACAGACTGCATAGGTCGATGGTAAGAAAAAGCACGTGCGCTTTGGGGGCGGCATGAGCGAGCCGCGTCGCCCGCGATAGCCCGGCGACACCGCCGCCGCAGCCAAGTCCAAATATCGGCAGCCTCTCCACAGTTGGCGCAAGCTTGAGCCGGTTGAACAGCATCGCGTCGAGGCTCGGGATGGCGAGGCCGGTGATCGTATTGGTGACAAGGATGTCGATGGCGCTGAGTTCGACACCAGCCGCCGCAGTCACCTTCAAGGTCACGTCGGCCAGGAGATCAAGCGCGTGTTTCTGAAACGAAGCGGTGCGTTCTTGCCAGCTTCGCGGCTTGAGATACCAATCGATGGGCTCGCAATTGTAGCGAAGCTCGATGCCGGTGTTGTCATAGAGCGACCACAGGGCTTGAAGATGTGGATAAAACTCCTTGGCGCGCTCTGTGGCTTCGGCCTGGCTCAAAGTGAACGGCGGATTGGCCGTGGCGACTGACAGGATCTCGACGTCGAATCGAGGCGCCGCCGCGCTTCGGCCGACTCCGGTCTTTACCATTTCCAACATTTGTAACTTCCCCGCGCGGCCGACGTACTAACACCGGCGGCGGACCGATCGTCCCTATTGTCACAATTGCCGACGACCGATTGTTCGCTGGTCGCGGGTCACCTAGTTTGAGCACATGAAGCGCACGATCAGTCCGGTTCACATCATCGGGGGCGGCCTCGCCGGGTCCGAGGCGGCATGGCAAGTCGCAAACCGCGGCGCCCCGGTAGTCCTTCACGAAATGCGGCCGCTGCGTTCGACCGCCGCCCACAAGACCGAGAAATTTGCCGAACTGGTCTGCTCGAACTCGTTCCGTTCGGATGACGCGATGGCGAGCGCCATTGGCCTCCTGCACGCCGAGATGCGCCTGCTCGGTTCTCTGGTCCTGCACGCCGCCGACGCTCATAAGCTGCCGGCGGGCAGCGCGCTTGCCGTCGACCGTGAGGGCTTTGCGGCGGC
>JASHVC010000115.1 GCA_030039655.1 Xanthobacteraceae bacterium
CGGCTTTTTGCCCAGGCGTAATCGTTGATCGATAAGCTCGAATTCCTGCTCGCCCTGGCACGGGAAAAGCACTTCGGCAGGGCCGCCGAAGCGAGCGGCGTCACCCAGCCAACCCTCTCGGCCGGGATCAAGCAACTCGAAGAGAGCTTCGGAGTCCTCCTGGTCAACCGGGGCTCACGCTTTCAGAATTTCACCCCCGAGGGTGAGCGCGTACTCGAATGGGCGCGCCGCATCGTCGGCGATACCCGGGCCATGCGTCAGGAGGTGCACGCCCTCAAGCATGGGCTTGCGGGCCGGCTGCGCATGGCCGCGGTTCCGACCACGCTGGCCATGATCGAAACCCTGACCACCCCTTATCGCGAGCGTCACCCCAACGTTCAGTTCACCGTTCTGTCGTGCAACTCCGAGGAGGTGCTGCAGCTTCTTGAAAATCTCGAGGTCGACGCCGGTGTCACCTATATCGACAACGAACCGCTTGGCCGCGTCACCAGCGTGCCGCTTTATCGTGAGCGCTACCGGTTGCTCACCTCCGCCGACGCTCCACTCGGCAACCGTGAAAAAGTCACGTGGGCGGAAGTGGCAAAGGTTCCGCTCTGCCTGCTTACGCCCGACATGCAGAACCGCCGTATCATCGAGAGCCTGCTGCGCGATGCCGGCGGCAATCCGCAAGCGACACTCGAGTCCAACTCGATGATCCTGCTCTACTCTCATGTCCGCACCGGACGCTGGGCGAGCGTGATGCCGGCACGCCTGGCGGCCACTCTCGGCCTGACTGATGTGTTACGGGCAATCCCCATTGTGGAGCCGGAGGCGAGCCACACGATCGGCTTGGTGGTGCCGGCACGTGAACCGATGACGCCGCTGACGGCAGCGCTGGTCGTCGAAGCAAGGCGAGTCGCACCTTCGCTTGCGGATTGAGAGCCGCCGTTCGAAAGAGCTTCCGTTTCCGAATTGTTCGCGCGACGACGGCGAATGCAGCCGGGGACATTCACCGCGACCATAGCTTTTGGCTATGAGACCTTATTTCGCGGCAGTTCGACGTCCGCCGAGAGCGTCTTATTTGATATTCGCATCTTCCTATGGGAATATTTTTTGCCGAACCAATTAATCGGCACGCCGCACTATGCATTTTGGTGTGGGCGAGAACAGGAATGCGGGCCAACAAAAAGAGCCCGCAGAAAAATGAATGTGCCGATGAAGCGGTTGCCGGGTCAATCGGCGCCGCAAAACAAGTGCGCGTAGGCGCAATTATGTGGGGGAAAACATGACAGCAATTGGTCAAACCTTGACGGGCACGGGCGACTCCGTCGGCATACTTGATCGCGAGCGGATTATCGCCAAAGCCGGCTTCAACCGTTGGCTCGTGCCGCCCGCCGCTCTGTGCATACATCTTTGCATCGGCATGGCCTACGGATTTTCCGTGTTCTGGCTGCCGTTGTCGCGCGCCATTCCAAACGCGCCCGCCTGTACGGATCTTGCCAACGAGCTGTTCACGACCTCGTGCAATTGGCGGGTCGCGAGCATGGGCTGGATGTTCACCCTGTTCTTCGTCGTACTTGGCGTGTCGGCCGCGCTGTGGGGCGGCTGGCTCGAGCGCGTTGGACCGCGCAAGGCCGGAGTGGTCGCCGCCTGCTGCTGGGCGGGCGGTCTCGTTCTCGGCGCCGTCGGTGTCTATATGCATCAGCTCTGGCTGATGTGGTTCGGCTCCGGCGTCATCGGCGGCGTCGGCCTCGGGCTCGGCTACATCTCGCCGGTGTCCACGCTAATCAAATGGTTCCCCGATCACCGCGGTATGGCGACCGGCATGGCAATCATGGGTTTTGGCGGTGGCGCCATGATCGGCGCACCGCTCGCCAATATCCTGATGAACACTTTCAAGACCTCGACCGACGTCGGCGCGTGGCAGACGTTTCTGTCCATGGGAGCCATCTACTTCTTCTTCATGATGGTCGGCGCCTTTCGCTATCGCCTGCCGCCGGCCGGATGGCGGCCGGATGGCTGGACACCGCCCAGCGAAGCCAAGTCGATGATCACCGAGCATCAGGTGCATCTGCGTGATGCGCATAAGACGCCGCAGTTCTGGCTGATCTGGTGGGTGCTCTGCTTGAACGTCTCGGCCGGCATCGGCGTCATCGGCATGGCCTCGCCGATGCTGCAGGAAATCTTCGGCGGCAAGTTGATCGGCCATCCAGAGCTCGGCTTCAACGCACTAAGCGGCGATCAGAAGGCGATCATCGCCGGAATTGCCGCCGGCTTCGCCGGTCTGCTGTCGCTGTTCAACATTGGCGGCCGCATCTTCTGGGCGTCGCTCTCTGATTACATCGGGCGCAAGAACACCTACTACACGTTCTTCATCCTCGGCATTGCGCTCTATGCGTTGGCGCCATTCTTCGCGCAGATCGGCAGCAAGGCGCTTTTCGTGCTGGCCTTCGGCATCATTCTATCCATGTATGGCGGTGGCTTCGCCACTGTGCCAGCTTATCTTGCCGACATGTTCGGGACCCAGTTCGTGGGTGCGATTCACGGACGGCTGCTCACCGCGTGGTCGACAGCCGGCATCATCGGTCCGGTGGTAGTGAACTACATCCGTGAGTACGAACTTGCCGCCGGCGTGCCGCGCAATCACCTTTACGATTTTACGATGTATATCCTCTGCGGAATGCTCATCGTCGGTTTGATCTGCAACTTCCTAATCAAGCCAGTGGACCAGAAGTGGTACATGAGCCAAGAGGAAGTCGCCAAACTGCAGGCCGCAAGTGCGGCCGGAGCCGCACCGTCCGGCTCGTTCGGAATCGGCAAGGGCGGGCTCGACCTGCCATCGACCATCTTCTGGGCCTTCGTCGGCATTCCGCTGGCTTGGGGCGTGTGGAAAACGCTGCAGTCCGCCGCGGCGCTGTTCTGATCGGGTTCTCCGCTTGCCTGACGCCGCTTCCTTCGTAAGACGGAGGCGGCGTTTGCCTTTTCGCCGGTAGGAGCTGGATCCCTCGTGAGCCGCAGACTGGTCCATGGCACCGTGCTCGACCGCCCCCGTCAGGCTATCCACGTCGTGCGCGTACTCGACGCGATCCTGGAATTTCCCGAGATCGACGATATCGCCGAAAAGATGCGCGCGCGCCTGCTATCGAAATTGGGCGAGCAGAGTCCCAACGTCGTTGTTGTCCAGGGCGACACCAAGGAGTCGCTGCGGCTGTTTGGCGACGCCCATGCAGTCAACCGCGTCCGCGCCGCACTGTTCAACGCGGCCGTGAACTGGTCTCCGCTCGACCTCGACTGAGCGAGCTGCAGGCCCTCGAAGCGCCTGCCCGCGAGCGCTAGGCCACCTTTTCCTTCAGGTGCGGGAACATGGCGTGGAGGGCTTCCTGGTCCATCTCGGTCTTGAACTTATGGCGGTCTTTCAGCGTAGCGGCCTTCTGCGCCGCCGGGCGGGCATTGATCTCATCGACCAGCCGCTTGAGGTTTTTGTACTTGTCCCAGGCGCCATCACCGATCACCATCGGCAGCATGCGCGTCCAACCCCAAACGTTCATGTCGACGATCGTGTAGGTGTCGCCCAGCATATATTTGTGCTTGGCGAGACGCGCGTCGAGGATGCCGGCGTGGCGCTGGCCCTCAAACACATAGCGGTTGACGGCGTAAGGGAGCTTCTCGGGCGCGTAATTGCGGAAGTGCACCGCTTGGCCGAAATACGGACCGACGCCCGACGACACGAAGAACATCCACGACAAAAGTTCGCCGCGCGCCTTGTCGGTCTTGGCCGGAAGAAACTTGCCGGTCTTCTCGGCGAGATACATCAGGATCGCGCTTGAATCGAAGACAGTGACTCCGTCATCGACGATTGCCGGCAGCTTGGCGTTCGGATTGATGGCGAGAAACTCCGGCCTGTGCTGCTCGCCCTTGCGCGTGTCGACCGGGATGGCCTCGTACGGTAAGCCAGTCTCTTCGAGGAAAAGCGCCACCTTGGTCGGGTTCGGCGCGCCGCTGTAATAGAACTTGAGCATCCTTCTCTCCTCCATTTCCTTAGAACAATCCGACGATCCGGCCGTCCGGACCGACGTCAATGGAATCCGCCGCCGGCACCTTCGGCAGGCCCGGCATGGTCATGACCTCACCGCAGATCGCGACCACGAACTCCGCTCCCGCCGAGAGTCGCACTTCGCGCACGTTGATAACGTGGTCGGTCGGCGCACCCTTAGCATCGGGATTCGTAGAGAAACTGTATTGCGTCTTGGCGACACAGATCGGGAACTTGCCGTAGCCCATCGCCTCGAAGTTCGCCAGCTGATCCCGTACCGACTTGTCGGCCGAGATGTCCCTGGCGCGATAGATTTCCTTTGCGATGGTGCGGATCTTCTCATAGAGCGGCATGTCATCCGGATAGAGAAATTTCAGTTTGCTCTTGCCGCTGTCGCAGATCTTGACGACTGCCTTGGCGACGTTCGCCGCGCCTTCGCCCCCCATCGCCCAGTGATCGGCCATCAGGGCCTCGACGCCGAGCGCCTTGCACTTCTCCTCGACCAGCTTGATCTCAGCCTCGGTGTCGGCGGAGAAGCGGTTGATCGAGATCACCGGCTCGATGCCGAATTTGCGCACATTTTCCACGTGACGTTGCAGGTTGCTCATGCCGGCTTCGAGCGCTTTCAGGTTCTCCTGCTTGAGATCTTCCTTCTTGACGCCGCCATGCATCTTGAGCGCCCGGATCGTGGCGACCAGCACCGCACAGTCCGGCGCGAGGCCGGCCTTGCGGCATTTGATGTCGAGGAATTTCTCGCCGCCGAGGTCAGCGCCGAAGCCCGCTTCGGTCACGACATAATCGGCAAGCTTGAGCGCGGTCGTGGTCGCCAGCACTGAGTCGCAGCCATGGGCGATGTTGGCAAACGGGCCGCCATGAATGAATGCCGGCGTGCCTTCAAGAGTCTGCACCAGATTCGGCGCCAGCGCCTCCTTGAGCAATACGGCCATCGCACCGTTGGCCTTGAGGTCGCCAGCACGTACCGGTTTACGGTCCCGCGTATAGGCGACGACGATGTTGCCAAGACGCTTCTTGAGATCATCCAGATCGCGAGCCAGACAGAAGATCGCCATGACTTCGGACGCGACGGTGATGTCGAAGCCGTCCTCGCGCGGGAAGCCGTTGGCGACGCCGCCGAGCGACCCGACGATGGTGCGTAGCGCGCGATCGTTCATGTCGAGCACGCGGCGCCACGCGACTCGGCGCTCGTCGATGCCGAGCCCGTTGCCCCAGTAGATGTGATTGTCGAGCATCGCCGCAAGCAAGTTGTTCGCCGAGGTGATGGCGTGGAAGTCGCCGGTGAAGTGCAGATTGATGTCTTCCATCGGCACGACCTGGGCATAGCCACCGCCGGCCGCGCCACCCTTCATGCCGAACGACGGACCGAGCGATGGCTCACGCAGGCACAGCATCGCCTTCTTGCCGATGTAATTGAGCGCGTCGGTGAGCCCGACCGTCGTCGTGGTCTTGCCTTCGCCCGCCGGCGTCGGCGTGATCGCCGAGACCAGGATCAGCTTGCCGTTCGGCTTGTTCTGGATCGACTTGATGAAATCCATCGATATCTTGGCCTTGTAGTGGCCGTACGGCTCGAGGTTTTCCGGCCCGATGCCAAGTCGCTCCTTGGCAACGTCGACGATCGGCCGCTTCTTGGCGGCCTGCGAAATTTCGATGTCTGACTTCGGCGACTGGTGTTGCGAGGCGGGCATTTGGACAATCCATCAATTGAGTGAGAAACGGGACGCGGGACCGGGAAACTCTGCGCGGGTCAGGTCAATCGTGCCTTGACGGCGAGATTGGCGGATTTCGCCCATTCGCCGGCTTCGATCTTTTTGCCGTCAGCGGGCTGTACTCGGGTGACCTTGAAGCGCCCGTCGGCGCAGACCACTGTGAAGCCATCGGCTTCAACGGCGGCAATCTCGCCGAGCTTGCCGGCGATCCCCTTCGGATCTTTAGCTGGCAACGGCTTGGCGTC
>JASHVC010000002.1 GCA_030039655.1 Xanthobacteraceae bacterium
CGGCTGGGTAATGGCTCCGGGCGTCGGCACGGCTGCCGCGGTCGCGCAGAACGTGAGCAACACCCAGGCAATCGGGCTCGTGCTCTATACGCGCTACGTCTACTTCTTCGAGGCTGCCGGACTCATTCTGCTCGTCGCCATGATCGGCGCCATCGTGATGACGCTGCAGCACAAGCCGCAGGTGAAACGGCAAAACATCGCCGAGCAGGTGGCGCGTGCGAAGGCGAGCGCCATCGAACTGGTCAACGTCAAGCCGGGGCAGGGGCTGTCATGACGATCGGGCTCGGTCACTATCTTTCGGTCGCGGCCATTCTGTTCACGCTGGGCATCTTCGGCATTTTTCTCAACCGCAAGAACGTCATCGTCATCCTGATGTCGATCGAGCTGATCCTGCTCGCGGTCAACATCAACCTGGTCGCGTTCTCGAGCTTCATGGGAAACATTGTCGGCCAGGTCTATGCCCTGATCGTGCTCACGGTCGCGGCCGCGGAGGCCGCGATCGGCCTCGCCATTCTGGTCGCCTATTTCCGCAACCGCGGCTCGATCGCGGTCGAAGACATCAATTTGATGAAGGGTTGATGGATGTGTGACGGCTTGCTGATGCGCGCTCCCTCTCCCCTCAGGGGAGAGGGTTGGGGTGAGGGGGCTCCAGCGCTGGAGCTCCGCTCCGAATGGCCCGCGCCCCTCACCCCTCCCTCTCCCCAACGGGGAGAGGGGGAAGAAAGCATCTCCGCGTTTCTGTCACGCGACGCAGCGAAGGGGGACTAGGCGGCATGTACGAAGCCATCGTCGCGCTGCCGCTCTTTGGCGCCATCATCGCCGGCGTGATCACGCTGATCGGCGCCCGCAGCCGTTTCCCCGGCGCCAGCCCACCGCCTCCGCACGACGATCATGCGAGCCCGCCGGTGCCGGAGGATCATGCGCGCGCCGCGCCATCGCCGTACACCGCGCACGCGGTTGCCCATGGGTCCCACGAAGAGGAAGAGCAACACGAACCGGCCGCAGCGGGCTCGCGCGCGGCTGAGTTGATCACCACGACCTTGCTGGTGATTTCGTGCGTGCTGTCTTGGTACGCCTTCTACGACGTTGGCTTGGCCGATCACGAAGCGCGCGTACCGCTGTTCAGCTTTATCACGTTTGGTGATCTTCACTCAGAATGGTCGCTGCGCGTCGACTCGCTGACCGCGGTGATGCTCGTTGTGGTCACAACGGTTTCGTCGCTCGTGCACCTGTATTCGATCGGTTACATGGCGGAGGACCCCTACAGGCCGCGCTTCTTCTGCTACCTGTCGTTCTTCACCTTCGCCATGCTCATGCTGGTGACTTCCGACAATCTCCTGCAGCTGTTCTTCGGTTGGGAGGGGGTGGGGCTCGCGAGCTATCTGCTGATCGGCTTTTGGTTCCACAAGCCTGAGGCCAATGCGGCGGCCATCAAGGCGTTCCTGGTCAACCGCGTTGGCGATTTCGGCTTCTCGCTGGGCATCTTCGCGGTTTTCGCCCTTACCGGCGCGATCGACTTCGACACGGTTTTTGCGGAGGCACCTGCGCTCGTCGGGAAAAGTTATCATTTTCTCAGCTTTGACGTGGACGCGCTGACGCTGGTTTGCCTGCTGCTGTTCATGGGCGCCATGGGCAAGTCCGCGCAGTTCCTGCTGCACACCTGGCTGCCTGACGCCATGGAGGGGCCGACTCCGGTCTCCGCCTTGATCCATGCAGCCACCATGGTGACGGCGGGTGTCTTCATGGTGGCGCGATTGTCGCCGCTGTTCTCGCTGTCACCAACCGCGCAAGCGTTCGTGATTTTCATCGGCGCCACGACGGCGATTTTCGCCGCGACCGTGGCGCTGGTGCAGAACGACATCAAGCGCATCGTCGCGTATTCGACCTGCTCGCAGCTCGGCTACATGTTCGTCGCCATGGGAGCAGGAGCCTACTCGGTCGGCATGTTCCACCTGTTCACCCACGCCTTCTTCAAAGCGCTGCTCTTCCTTGGCTCCGGCTCGGTGATCCTCGCCATGCATCACGAGCAGGACATCCGCCACATGGGCGGGCTGTGGCGCAAACTTCCGTTCACCTACGTGACGATGCTGATCGGCACCCTGGCGCTGACCGGTTTCCCTCTCACCGCCGGCTATTTTTCCAAGGATGCGATCATCGAGGCCGATGACGTCGTCAGCGGCGCCGCGGCGAGCTATGGCCTGGTTATGACGCTCGCGGCCGCGGCGCTCACCTCATTCTATTCCTGGCGGTTGATCTTCAAGACCTTCCACGGTGAGCCGCACGACGTTCACCACTACGAAGCGGCCCATGAGAGTCCGCTCGTCATGCTGATCCCGCTGGGAATCCTGGCCTTTGGTTGTCTAGCGGCCGGCTGGCCGTTTGTTTCCCTGTTTACCGGGCATGCCGAAGCAGAGTTCTTCCGCGAGTCGCTGAAGGTTGCGCCGGGCAACAGCATCCTGGAGGGAATGCACGAAGTTCCGCTGGCCGTATCGCTCGCGCCGACGGTGATGATGATCCTCGGATTTCTGGTCGCCTGGCAATTCTACATGCGCCGGCCGGATATTCCCGAGCGGCTCGCGCGCGAACAGGCCCCGCTCTATCAGTTTCTGCTCAACAAGTGGTACTTCGACGAGATCTACGACTTCCTGATCGTTCGCCCGACGATCTGGCTGGGCCGGCTGCTGTGGAAGGGCGGCGACGGTTTCATCATCGACGGTTTCGGTCCCGACGGCGTTTCGGCGCGGGTGCTTGACGTGACCCGCAACGTAATCCGTCTACAGACCGGCTACCTCTATCACTACGCCTTCGCCATGCTCATCGGCGTCGCCGCTTTCATCACTTGGTTCATGTTCGCGGGAGTGCACGGATGACGAGTTGGCCGCTCCTCGGCGTTGTCACGTTCCTCCCGCTTGCCGGCGCGCTGTTCATCGCGTTCTTGAGCGATGACGAGGACGGCGTGCGCAACGCCCGTTGGATCGCGCTGTGGACCACGCTCATTGTGTTTGCGATCTCGCTGATTTTGCTCCGGCGTTTCGATCCCACATCACCGGACTTCCAATTTGTCGAGCATTGGGGCCGGTTCGATGACTCGACCACCTATTCGATTTCCTTCGGCGTCGACGGAATTTCGCTGCCCTTCGTGGTTCTGACCACGGCGTTGATGCCGATCACGATCCTGGCCAGCTGGGAATCGATCCAGCGCCGGGTGCGCGAATACATGATCGCCTTTCTGGTGCTCGAGACGCTCATGGTCGGCACGTTCTGCGCGCTCAATCTGGTCCTTTTCTATCTGTTCTTCGAGGGTGGCCTCATTCCGATGTTCCTGATCATCGGCGTGTGGGGTGGCCCGCGGCGTGTCTACGCGAGCTTCAAGTTCTTCCTCTACACCTTGCTGGGCTCTGTTCTGATGCTGCTCGCCATCATGGCGATGTACTGGGACGCGGGCACTACCGACATCCCGATGCTTCTGCACCACGCCTTCCCACGCACGCTGCAGACCTGGGCGTTCGTGGCCTTCCTGGCTTCGTTTGCCGTGAAGCTGCCCATGTGGCCGGTCCACACGTGGCTCCCCGACGCCCATGTCGAGGCGCCCACCGCCGGCTCGGTGATCCTCGCAGCCATCTTGTTGAAGATGGGCGGCTACGGTTTCCTGCGTTTCTCGTTGCCCATGTTCCCCGAAGCCTCGGAGCACCTGGCGCCGCTGGTCTATGCCCTGTCGGTCGTCGCCATCATCTACACCTCGCTGGTCGCGCTGGTGCAGGAGGACGTCAAGAAGCTCATCGCCTATTCGTCGGTGGCGCATATGGGCTTCGTCACGATGGGAATTTTCGCTGTCACCGCGCAGGGCGTCGCTGGCGGCATCTTTCAGATGATCTCCCACGGCATCGTCTCCGCCGCCTTATTCCTGTGCGTTGGCGTCATCTACGACCGCATGCACACGCGCGAAATCGCGGCCTACGGCGGGCTTGTCAATCGCATGCCGCTCTATGCGTTCGTATTTATGGTCTTCACCCTGGCCAATGTCGGGCTGCCGGGCACGTCCGGATTTGTCGGCGAGTTCCTGGCGCTGATCGGAACCTTCCGCGTCAACAATTGGGTGGCGACGCTGGCGACGCTTGGCACGATTTTGTCGGCCGCCTATATGCTGTGGCTCTACCGCAAAGTGATTTTCGGCAAGTTGGAGAAGCCGAACCTCTTCCACATCACCGATATCGGCTGGCGCGAGATGGTCGTTCTGGCTCCGCTCGTGATCCTGACAATCTTGTTTGGTGTTTACCCAAAGCCGGTGCTTGACCTTTCATCGGCCTCCGTGTCGCAGCTCATCGACAATTACCAGCACGCGCTGCACGGCGTACAAACCGCGGCGATGGGAAGGTGAGCCGATGGTCCCCGCCGACATGCCCGCCTACGTGCCCCTGCTGCCGGAAATCCTGCTCGGCCTCGGCGCGATGGCACTGCTCATGCTCGGCGTTTTTCGCGGCAACCTGGCCGCCGAGCTGGTCGATTTCGCCGCCATCGTGCTGCTTGCGCTCGTTGGCGTCGTTCTTTTCATACTGCCCTCCGGAAAGCTGGTGGCCTTCGGCGGCAGCTTCGTGGTCGATGATTTTGCCCGATTTCTCAAAATCCTGGCGCTGATCGGCTCGGGCACCGCCATCTTCATGTCGATCGACTACGTCCAGCGCGAACGGCAGCAGCGGTTCGAATATGCGGTGCTGATCCTGTTCTCGACGCTGGGCATGATGATGCTGATCTCAGCTGCCGATCTCATCGCTCTTTATCTTGGTCTGGAACTGATGAGTCTGCCGCTTTACGTCGTGGCCGCCAGCCACCGTGATCACCTGCGTTCGACCGAAGCGGGGCTGAAATATTTCGTCCTCGGCGCGCTCTCGTCCGGGATGCTGCTCTACGGCGCTTCTCTGATTTATGGCTTCACTGGCACCGTGACCTTTGCAGGCATTGCCCAGGCGGCCGCGCACGGCGGCATTGGGCTGATCTTCGGCATCGTTTTCCTCTTCGCCGGCTTCTGCTTCAAGGTTTCGGCCGTGCCCTTCCATATGTGGACGCCCGACGTGTACCAAGGCGCGCCGACTCCGGTGACGGCGTTCTTCGCCTCCGCCGTGAAGGTGGCGGCAATGGCCATGTTTGTGCGCGCCGCGGTCGTGGCATTTCCCGGAATTACGACGCAATGGCAGCAAATCGTCGTCTTCGTGTCTATCGCGTCGATGCTGCTCGGGTCCTTCGCTGCGATCGGGCAGCGCAGCATCAAACGCCTGATGGCTTATTCCTCCATCGGGCACATGGGCTATGCGCTGATCGGTCTCAGTGCCGGTACAGCTGAGGGCGTGCAGGGCGTGCTGCTCTACATGGCGATCTATATCACCATGACGCTCGGCGTCTTCGCGGTGATCCTGACGATGCGGCGATCGACCGGCATGGTGGAATCGATCGATCAGCTTTCCGGTCTCGCCCGTACTCACCCGACCATGGCGTTCCTCATGGCGATGCTGTTGTTCTCCATGGCGGGGGTACCACCGCTCGCCGGGTTTTTCGCGAAGTTCTACGTCTTCCTCGCCGCCATCAAAGCCGGGTTCTATGTGCTTGCGGTGATCGGCGTGCTGGCGAGCGTGGTCGGCGCCTATTACTATCTGCTCATCGTCAAGACCATGTATTTCGACGATGCAGTTGAGGGTTTTTACGCCATGCCCGTCGAGCTTAAGGTGGTGCTTGCGGTTTGCGGCCTGTTCAACATTCTGTTCTTTCTCTATCCAGGGCCGCTGGTCGGCGCGGCGAGTGCGGCCGCCCATTCTCTGTTCTGATGCGGCTTGACCCGGGGGCAGCGGCTGCAGGCTTTGGCCTGATCGCACGCGACATTCTTGACTCGACCAACGCCGAGGCTTTGCGTCACGCGGTGGAGCATCGCGACGAAGCAAGCCCTCTATGGATCACGACGCGGGAGCAAACCGCGGGTCGCGGCCGGCGCGGCAATACGTGGAGTTCGCCAGCCGGCAATCTGTACGCCACGCTGCTGCTCAAGGATCCGGCGTCGCCAAGCGACGCTCCGGAATTATCGTTCGTCGCCGCCTTGGCGGTTCACGACGCGGTCCTTGATCGCGCGCCGGAATTGCGCGGGAGACTTGCGCTGAAATGGCCTAATGACGTGCTATGTGGCGGCGCGAAGCTTGCCGGTATTTTGATCGAGAGCCTTAAGCTCGAGAGAGCGCTTGGGCTCGACGGCGGACTTGCATTGGCGGTCGGGATCGGCGTGAACTGCCTGCACCATCCATCGCAAACATCATACCCGGCGACCGACCTTGTGGCGTTGGGCATTCAGGTTTCCGCCGGCGATCTATTTTCGGCTTTGTCTCTTGCGATGATGCGGCGGCTTGATAGTTGGCGCCGCGGTGAAGGCTTTGCGGCCATTCGCGCTGACTGGCTCGACCGCGCG
Source organism: Xanthobacteraceae bacterium (assembly GCA_030039655.1). Next base: position 6,446 of record JASHVC010000002.1, read on the forward strand.
AGCGGTCTCGGCGAGGAGATGCAGGCGCGGCTGCCGGGCCGGACGCTAGTGGGGCGTTTCGAGGCTCTCGACGAACACGGCTGTTTGCTGCTCCGCCTCGGCGACGGCAGCATCGAGACCATTGTGGCGGGCGACGTTGTTGAACGACCCCGCCGATTGCTTGCAGGCGGCACGGAAGTCCATGGCGCAGGGTGAACTGGTCTTCGCGCCGCTTGGCGGCATTGGCGAGATCGGGATGAATCTCTCGATCTACGGGGTAGGCAACGGCCTGCGCCGGCAATGGCTCATCGTCGACTGCGGCGTATCCTTCGCGTCCGAAGAGCATTTGCCCGGCGTTGATCTGATCATGCCGGACATCCGCTATCTCATCGAGGAGCGTAAAAACATCCTCGGCCTTGTGCTCACCCATGGGCACGAGGACCACATGGGTGCGCTCATCGATCTGTGGCCGAAGCTCAACGTGCCGCTCTACGCCACGCCCTTCACCGCGGCGCTGTTTGAGGCCAAGCGCCTCGCCGAGCCGGGCGCGCCGAAAATTCCTGTAAGCGTGGTCCCGTTGGGCGGACGTTTGACGCTTGGTCCATTCACCATCGATTTCATCAACGTCTCACACTCAATTCCGGAATCGAATGCGCTGGCGATCCGCACGCCTGCGGGTACCGTGGTTCATACCGGCGATTGGAAAATCGATCCCACGCCGCTTCTTGGCGGCGTCACCGATGCGCCCAAACTTACGGCGCTCGGCGACGAGGGCGTGCTCGCCCTCGTTGGCGATTCGACCAACGCCGTCCGCGACGGTCGCTCGTCCTCAGAGGCCGATGTGGCAAAGACCATCGCGGAACTCGTGCGCACCGCGCCCGCTCGCGTGGCCGTCACCACCTTCGCGTCCCACGTCGGCCGCGTCCGCGCGGTGGCAGATGCCGCTCGCGCTGCCGGCCGCGAGGTCATTGTCGTCGGCCGCGCCATGGAGCGTGTGACCCAGGTGGCGCGCGAGACCGGCTATCTCGACGGCGTGCAGGATTTTCGCAGCGCCGAGACTTACGGCTACCTCCCGCCCGATAAAGTGCTGGCCTTGTGCACCGGCAGCCAAGGCGAGC
>JASHVC010000008.1 GCA_030039655.1 Xanthobacteraceae bacterium
TCGGCGACGGCCATGGCGTGCAGGGCGATGGCGAAGTTTGCATCACCGCCATCGAGACCGGGCTCATCGGCACGTTCGAATTACACGTGCGCAGCGATATGCAGCTGGAATGGCCTTTGGCCGAGACGGCGACGCACATCATCACCATGGCGTTCGATCCCGATCTCGACGATGCGGTGGTGATCGCACTGCGCGACATGATCAAGCTCATTTGTGCGCGCACCGGCATTTCGCGTGAAGACGCCTACACCCTTTGCAGCCTCGCCGCCGACCTGCGCGTGACCCAGGTGGTCAACGGCTCAAAGGGCATCCACGTAATGCTGGAAAAGGCGCACTTGCGCGGAGCATCCAGGGCGGCGTGATGGCTGTGACGCTCAGGCCGGCGCGAGAGGCCGATGCGGAGCAGGTCGCGTCGTTGATGACAGAGCTTGGCTATCCGTCGATGGCGGGAAGCGGCAAAGACCGCCTGCGGGCTTCGCTAAATAGCAAAACAAGCTGCTGCCTGGTGGCCCAGATGAACAATGAGGTTATCGGCTTGATGAGTGCCGAGCTGGTCCCATATTTCCCGACTGGCTCGACAATCTGCAGAGTGACCAGTCTCGTCGTCTCGTCGCGTCACCGCAGCAAAGGCGTCGGCGAGAAACTTGTGAGTGCGGCTGCCACGTTTGCTCGCGACCATAGCTGCACGGGAATCGAGGTCACGAGCGCCGAGCGTCGCGTCGACGCACACCGCTTCTATGAACGATTGGGTTTCGCTCGGACCGGACTTAGATTCTTCCAGACGTTATGAATCGCGACTTCTCACTTTTTGCTTGAGATAGGCTGGCCGCTCGCCGCCATGCGGGCCACGATGTCGGTTTGTGGCCAGCCCGTGAGCTTACCCAGATTCTCAGCCTCCACCTTAAAACGCGCCGGAAGCGAGTCGCGATAGGCCTTTGCGGCCGCGCAGCTTCCCCCCTCGAACGGACGGTGAAGGACATATCGCGCCTGAAAGCTCTCGTGATCGCTGGTCTCGATGAAGGCGAGGTCTTCGGGGAACGACTTAGCGTCGTAGCGGACGTGCAGGCGGGTCACGTAACCTCGGGCGGGCATGGGCACGGGCAACAGGTTGGTGCCGGGAATTTTTGTGCTGCCCGCAATCCATTGCGCCCCGAGATCCGCCATCTCGTTATTGGTCATCGGCGGCGCCGCGCATGGGTCGCACCAGCCCATGTCCCAGGCATATTCGACGAATACGCCACGCATACTCTCCTGCGCCACGGTATGGTCGAACGCCGCCTTATAGAAGTTCGGAAAATCATTGGCGACGTAGAGCGGCACGTCGACGTCGGATGGCACCTTAATGTTGCGGTAATTGGATGCCTCGACGCGTCCTCGTCGTGTCAATGCATAGATCGTGAGGTCCTGCGGGCCGTTCGCGTTGACGGTGCCGAGCCGCAGCGGCAGCATGAATTTTGCCGTCTCGTAGCGCACCTGAAGCGGCTTCAGATAGGTACGTCCAAGCTCGTTCATGCGTTTGACGTTCACCTTGGCGACAAAGAAATGCATCTTCTGCTTGATATAGCTACTGACCACCGGCTCTGCGCCAGCAGGAATTTTGTAGCCGTTGTCAGTCAAATACCTGATGAGGCCGTCGCTCTGCTCGGCCGAAAGAATTGAAATGTCGTATTCGGCGACGTCGTAACGGGCCTCGACCTTGACCCCTGCGTAAGCGGCTTGGGGCGCAGCCGGAGCTACGGTCGCCGTGCGGTACATCCTCTCCGCAAACGACAGAGCGCTTACGGCGCTAATGGTCCTGCACGGATCCTCGTCGAAATACTGAACGAGCCGCGGCTGCGTAAAAGAATCGAGATGATCGATGGTTTGCGTATCGACCACGCTGATCTGGCTCTTTTCGATAAAGGTCGGGACCGGAATCACCAGGGCAAATTCGTTCGGCTTGCCCTCGTAATCGCTTGCCATGGTGATAGAGGTCTGTTGGTCATCTCGCGCCAGAACGACCTTGGAGGAATGATTGAACATTTTCGTATCGGCTTGAGCCACGTAGAAGCCGCAGAAAGCTCCCGCCGGTCCCGCGGTGACCGCAAGCTGCGCAAAAATTGTCGCAAGAGCGACGCCGGCCTTCAACCGGGAACGGATAGTCCGCGTCATTGAGACACTCCTTGCAGAGTTGGAGTCCACTGGAACCGCTTTCCGGGAATGATCCTGTTGAGCAGCGGGGTGAGGGGAGAAAGGGCGATGAGCGCCACATAGAGCGCCGGCCGCATCTGCATGAAAAATGCGAGATAGTGGCCCACGATCGCGACCGCGAAGGCGAAGAAGAAGCGCGCCGCCCGCGAATCTGGCGTCGTCTTCGGATCGGAGATCATGAAGAACGTAAAGATCAGGAGCGATCCGCTCTGCAGTTGATGCAACGGGATGGCAAGCGGATCGCCCAGCCAATAAGCGCGGGCAAGCAGCAGCCCGGCGTGGCTGCCGAGAAAGAATAAGGCGATGTCCGAACGTTGCGATGCCTGCAGTACGAGAATGGCGAAAAACACCAATAGGGTCGCGAGCCAGATGCTGGAGCCCCACTGTCCGGGGGAAATCCAGACGCCGCTCGACGCGAGCAGCAGCGCGACGATCGCAAAGCCGGCAGGATTGAAGATGTGCCGGCCGTCGACCCGTAGCGTGAACTTGGATGCAATAGCGATGAATCCGGCGATGGCCGGCAACCACGCCTCGTTGGCCCGCAACAGCAGGCTCAAGGACAGCCCGGTGATCAGCGGCGAGCGCAGGTCGATTTTCGGCAGGCCGGCAAGACGCGAGCAGATGATTTGGGTCAGCAACGCGCTGGAAATCGCAAGCGCGCTGTAGAGCGGCTTGGCGCCAAAATCGATCCAGACAAAGTTAATAATCAGCAGAGACGAGAGCGCCACAATCTGAAAGTGGCGGGCATCAGACCACCAGGTCCGCATGAGCGTTTTTCCTCTGTCTCAGCATTGCCGTCTAACCTCGTCGCGCTGATGACCGAGCGGTGACCGGATTCGGGCATCTCTGCGGTGCGGTGTTTGAATGCGACCAGCCGAGATCAGAAACTGAATTTTTCTGAACGTTGCCGAATTCGATTGTACGGATGGAAAAAGCACACTGGGCGCTGGCGATAAAAGTATTAACGTCTTAACGGAGAGCGGTATTACTCGGCCGCTTGCAGTTGATCGATTTCGGCGGCGCCGGATTTGATCCGCGGAATGAGTTCGCGACCGAACTCTACCGTATCGTTATGCGGATCGAAGCCGCGGATCAGAAACGAACCAACACCCAGCCGGTAATATTCAAGGATCGCGTTGGCGACCTGTTCGGCCGTGCCGACTAGGCATGAGGTATTGCCCAGGGCCCCGGTCGCCCGCGCGATCGGCATCCACAACCGCTCGTCGTGAATGTCGCTTTCGAGCGCAAAGCGCATGAGCCGCCGTCCGGCATTGTCGACAGGCCCGGAAGCGGCCTCCTGCCGGCTCCAGCCTTTCTTACCGTTATCGCCGGTCATGGCGGCAAGAATTCTGTTCGCCTTGTCCCACGCTTCGCCCTCGGTGGCCGCGATGATCGGGCGCATCGACACGTTGAATCCCGGCGTCCGTCCAAAAGACGCCGCCTGCGCTTGGAATTGATTCATGCGCTCGTGCGTCGAAGCGAGCGGTTCGGCGTAGATCGCGTAGACGTCGCAAAGCCGTGCGCCCATCTCCAGCGCGCCATCGGAAGCGCCGCCGAAGAACAGAAGCGGATGCGGTTTCTGCAGCGGGCGGACGTCCGACTGTGCGCCTTTCACGCGGTAAAACGTGCCGGAAAAATCGAAAGGGCGTTCGCTCGACCACGCCAACTTCATCAGTTCGAGATACTCGGCTGCGCGGCGATAGCGCTCCGCCTTCGGCGTAAAGTCGCCGTCGCCTTCTTGCTCGTCGTCGGTCTTGCCGGTGATGATGTGCACGGCGAGCCGGCCGCCCGTCAAATGGTCGAAAGTGGCGATCTTGCGCGCCATGAGCGTCGGGGCCACAAAGCCCGGCCGATGCGCCACCAGATAACCCAAGCGCTCGGTGTGCTCAGCCGCATGCTGCGCGACGAGAAAACTTTCGGCCGACGACGAGGAGTAACCTACGAGCACCATATCGAAGCCGGCCGCTTCATGGGCGCGCGCGGCTTCGGTCACGTAGCCCGGCGATAGACCGCCCTCGATGATATGCAATGTCGCGTCGCTCCGCGGCGGCGTGACACCGATCATGCCGATGATCCTGACGGGCATTGCTGACCTCGCGGTTACGGGACGTAGGCAATCTATACAGCAGCCTTGGCCTCGCTTCGACGCATAACGTAGCGCTGCTCAGTAGAATGGCAGGTGAGGGTTCCGGGGGAGGCCCAATTCCAAGCGGCCGTAATGCGAATACGTGTTTTCCGGGTTCAAACTGATGTGCATCGAAGCAAAATGGATATCGCGCCAGGCCCTTTGGATCGGATTGGACTCGGCAAACCCGGAGCTGCCGCTCATGGCAATCAGCGCATCGATTGCCGATACTGCAAGCTCTCCGGCGCGCGTGTAGTCGCGCAGTGAGCGCGCCCGCAGCGCAGGGGCTGGCGGCGTGGAGGCTCCGGCCGTATCCGCAGCACGGCGCAGCAGGAATTCGGCGGCATCGAGATCGGCCGCCGTACGCGCCAATTGCGTTTGGATGCTGGCGTGCTCGGCGACCAAATCCCCGTAAACTCCCTTGCGTGTTTTGGCCCTTTCCCGGAACCGCTCGTACGCGCCCTGTGCGGCGCCCAGCATCGGCGTCGCAAAGGTGAGCCCGGCGTAGGAGGCAAATGGCGCTCGGAAGATGTGGTTCTCATGTAGGGCGGCACCGGGCCCTTTTCCTTCGCGCAGTTGCGACGCTCGAAGGGTTCGGCTCTTTGGCACGAAAACATTGTCGGTGACGATGGTGTTACTGCCGGTTCCGCGCATGCCGGCTGTGAACCAAGTGTCCGCGACTTTGTATTCAGCCTGCGGAATTAGAAAGAAGGTTCGCTCGGGCTGGCCGTCCTCGTCGACGACGCCGCTAACGAATACCCACGTGCTGTGCCCGACGCCGCTGGCGAATGCCGCTCTGCCGGACACGCGATACCCTCCATCTTGGGGCACGATGGTCGTGCCCGGCAAAAACGAAGCTGCGATGGCGACGTCGGGACCGTCGGCCCACAGCGCCTTTTGGGCTTCTTCAGGAAATTGCGCGATGCAATGTGCATGATGGATGATGAGGCTCGCGCACCATCCGTGGGACGCGTCGGCCTTGCTGATCTCGCGCGTCACATCGAACCATGTGTCGAAACCAAGCCCATATCCGCCGAAGCGGGGCGGCATCAGGATTCGGGCGATGCCGGCGTCGAGCAGCTCCCGGACTGATTCAACGGGAAGGTGTCTGGCTTGCTCCGCAGCCTCAGCGCGCCCGGCGAAATTAGGAATGAGCGGTAGGACGCGGTCGAGGATTTGTTGTTTTGTCACGGCCTGACCGGCATGTGGGGTGTCCTGCATTCTGGTGTTCTCTCTTGGACTGACTGCTCTTGCCGCCACAGAAGCGCCGCCTCGCTGCGGCGAGTGGCGCCTACTTGCGGACGAGATTGATGATCGCGGAGAAGTCGAGCCCGCTGTGGCCTTGCTGCGCAAACTGATCGTAGATTTCCGCCGCGTGGGCGCCGAGGGCCGTTCGCGCGTTGACTGATTCCGCAGCCTCGCGGGCGAGTTTCAGGTCCTTCAACATCAGCGCGGCGGTGAACCCTGGCTTGTAGCCGTTATTTGCGGGGCTTGCCGGCACCGGGCCGGGCACCGGGCAATAGCTCGTGAGCGACCAGCATTGCCCCGAGGAGCCCGAGACTACGTCGAACAACGCCTGATGTGAGAGGCCGAGCTTTTCACCGAGCACGAAGGCTTCGCTCACCGCGATCATCGAGGCGCCGAGAATCATATTGTTGCAGATTTTCGCGGTTTGGCCGTTGCCGGCTTCGCCGCAATGCACGATGCGCTTGCCCATGCGTTCCAGCACCGGCTTGCCGCGCTCGAAGGCATGCGCCGTGCCGCCGACCATGAAGGTCAGCGTCGCCGCCTTGGCGCCACCGACGCCGCCGGAGACCGGTGCGTCGAGGGTGGCGATGCCGCTCGCGGCCGCGAGCGCATGCGCTTTGCGGGCGCTGGCGACATCGATGGTCGAGCAATCGATGAACAGCGTGCCCTGCCGCGCGGCTGGCACGATGTCGTTCCAGACCGACAGAACGTGCTCGCCGCCGGGCAGCATGGTGATGATGATCTCGGCGTCTTCCACGGTCGATCGCGCGTTGCCGACGATCTGCACGCCGTCTCGGGCCGAGGCGTCGCGCGACGCCGCGACGACATCGAAGCCGCGCACGTGGCCGCCCGACTTGACCAGGTTGGCGGCCATGGGCGCGCCCATGTTGCCGAGACCGATGAAGCCGATGGTCGACATGGTCACCTCTTTCAATCGGTGAAGTTCAGTTCCAGCGCGCCAACGGATCGGAAATGGCGGTTGACGATGTCCTGCGTTACGTCTTCGAGTTTTGCCGGACGCCAGACCGGATTGCGATCCTTATCGACAATGGTCGCGCGAATGCCTTCGATGAAATCATGCTCGGCAATGCACGCCAGCGAAATCCGGAAGTCCTGCTGGAAGCTTTCCTCCACTGTCTTGAATGATACCGCCGAGCGGATGTTTCGCAATGTGATCTTGAGCGAGGTCGGCGACATCTTTTCCAGAGTTGTGAGCGCCGCATGCGCGTCATCCGCCTTGCTTGCGCGCAGCCGGGCGACAATCTCCTCGACTTTATCTGCGCCATAACAATCGTCGATCCATGGACGCGCCGTGGGCAATTTGCCGGGGGAGGGCGGGGTGGACATTTCTTTCAGCGCGGCGCGCACATCCTGCGCCGAACGGCAGTCGGCCAGCCACGATGGAAGCTCCGCAAGATTTGCTGCCGGAACATGAATGTCGGCAAGCCCGCAATAAATCGCATCGGCCGCGCCGATGCGGCTTCCGGTCAGGGCCAGATGCGCGCCCGTGCGCCCGGGCGAACGCGCCAGCAGAAATGATGCGCCGACATCGGGGAAATATCCGATGCTGACTTCCGGCATGGCGACCGAGGAGCGTTCCGTTACCGCGCGATGTGCCGCGTGCGCGGAGATGCCGACGCCGCCGCCCATGACCACGCCGTCCATGATCGCCACAACGGGCTTAGGGTAGCGCGCGATCGCTACGTCCAGATGGTATTCGGTCGCCCAGAATTTTTCGGGAAGCGAATCTTTCGCCTTCGCTGCGTCATAGAGTGCGCGCAAGTCGCCGCCCGCGCACAGCCCGCGCTCGCCGGCGCCGTCGATGAGCACCGCACCCACGGTTTCATCGCCGGCCCACGCGCGAAGATTCGTTGCCATGGTCGTAGCCATGTCGAGCGTCAGCGCATTCAGGGCTTTGGGCCGGTTGAGCGTGAGGCGACGCAGGGCGCCGTGTTCGCGCACCAGGACGTCGCTGTCCAGGACGGTCTTTTCAACGGATTTGTTCATCGCCCAACGAGGCTTCGCGCCACGATGAGGCGCATGATCTCGTTGGTGCCCTCGAGAATTTGGTGCACGCGCAGATCGCGCACGATCTTCTCGATGCCGAATTCGGCGAGATAACCGTAGCCGCCGTGCAGCTGCAGGGCCTGATTGGCGATATCGAAGCAGGTGTCGGTGACAAACCGTTTGGCCACGGCGCAAAGTGCCGTGGCGTTGGGCGCCTTGCGGTCGAGCGCGGCGGCGGCGCGCCATAGAATTGCGCGCGAGGTCTCCAATCCGGTCTCCATGTCGGCAAGACGGAATTGCAGCGCCTGAAACTCGTCGAGGCGTTTGCCGAAGGCCTTGCGTTCTTTCATGTAGGCGAGGGACTTCTCCAGAGCCGACTGCGCGCCGCCAAGCGAGCAGGCCGCGATGTTGACACGGCCGCCGTCGAGGCCCGCCATGGCGATCTTGAAGCCCGCGCCTTCTTCGCCGAGCCGATTTCCGGCCGGGATACG
>JASHVC010000116.1 GCA_030039655.1 Xanthobacteraceae bacterium
AAAATTCGATTCCCTACCGTGGGGTGCGCTCGGCAATGGAAAAATGGATCGTTCTCGCGATCGTGGCGGCGGCCGCGCTCTATGCAATCGGAGTCTTCAATCGCTTGGTGCGCTTGCGCAATCTCGTGCGTGAGGGCTGGAGCGGCATCGACGTCCAGCTCAAGCGCCGCACCGACCTCGTGCCCAATCTGGTCGAAACCGTCAAGGGCTATGCGGCGCATGAGCGCGGCGTGTTTGAGGAAGTCACCGCCACGCGCGCTTCGAGCATCGCCGCAAATGACGTAACGGCCCAGGCCTCGGCCGAGCAGGCGCTCCAGTCCTCTCTCGGTAAATTGTTCGCCGTCGCCGAGGCCTACCCGCAACTGAAGGCCGACAAAAATTTTCTCGCCCTGCAACAGCAATTGGCCGAAATCGAAGATCAGCTGCAAATGGCGCGCCGTTACTACAATGGCACGGTGCGCAACCTGAATATCGCGATTCAGTCATTTCCGGCCAACGCTCTGGCCAGCGCGTTCGGTTTTCACGAGCAGCCGTTCTTCGAGCTCGATGATCGCAGCCAGGCGGCGGTGCCGGGCGTTATATTTCAAGCGCCGAGATCGTGAGCGGCGCGTGAGCATGCGATGAGAACTGTACGGCTGATAGCATTCGTCTTGCTGATCGCAGGCGCGGGAGTGCGGCCGGCTTTGGCGGTTGAGCACATCCTGCACTTCCTCAGCAATGTTACTGTCCAGCGCAATGGCGACCTCGACGTGACCGAGACCATACGAGTCAAGGTCGAGCAGTTTGGTACGATCAAGCACGGCATTCTGCGCGATTTCCCCACCACCTGCACGCGGCCAGACGGCAGCCGCGTGGTGGTCGGCTTCGATGTGCAATCGGTCACGCTCGACGGCGCCAAAGAGCCTTGGAGCACCGAGGGGATGGCGAACGGCGTGCGTGTGCGCGTCGGCAGTGCCGCGACGACGCTTTCGGTCGGTGAGCACGAATTTGTCATCCACTATCTTACCAACCGGCAGATCGGCTTTTTCCCCGACTACGACGAGCTCTATTGGAATGCGACCGGCAACGGCTGGACCTTTGCGATCGACGTGGCGGAAGCGCGGATCACGCTGCCTGATGCAGTGCCATTTAGGCAGACGGCAATCTACACCGGCCCCCAGGGCGCAACCGGCAAGGACGCCGCGATCATCCAGCGGCAGCCGGGCGTCATCATGTTCCAGACGACACGCGCCTTGCCACCAAAGAACGGTCTCACCGTCTCTGCCTCCTGGCAGAAAGGAGTGGTGACCGCGCCGACTTCGACCCAGGAAGCGCAGTGGTGGCTGAGCGACAATCTGCCCGCCGCGGTGGCCGGTCTCGGGCTCGTCGGCATCCTCGCCTACTACTTATTCGCCTGGCTGCGCGTCGGCCGCGGCCCGCCAGCCGGCACAATCATTCCGCTGTTTGCGCCGCCTGAAGGTCTGTCCGCCGCTGGTGTCCGTTACGTCGAGCGCATGAGATTCGACGATCGATGCTTCACCGCCGCGATCATCGATCTTGCGGTAAACGGTCACGTGCAGCTCAGCGGCACCGGCAAGGAGACGATCATTCTTCGCCGCCCGGGCGTCAAGCCAATCGGGACACCGGAAAGCGCAGCCAAGAGCAGACTGTTCGGCACCGAGCCGTCGATCAAGCTGGTGCAGGCCAACTACCAGCCGCTCTCCAATGCCAAAGCTGCGCTCATGGAAGGGCTCAAGCAGAATTACGACGGCAAGCTGTTCATTAACAATTACGGGTGGTCAGCTTTCGGGCTGTTGTTTGTCGTCGTATTGCTTGCACTGACCGGCGTGCTCATCACGACCATCTACGATGCCAATCGGGCCGCGACGCTGATCATGGCTTCAGCCATGCCGCTGTTTCCGATCATCGGGGGCGTGACCATGATCCGGGCAGGGCGCCAAGCTGAAAGATTGTCCATCCTGCAGACCACGATTGGCGTGATCTTGATCGTCGTGTTCGCGTACCTGGGATACGCGTTCGTAGCCACGATAGCGCGTGGACTGATCGACTACGTTCCGACCATCGCGGCCTTTATCCTCGGCCCCCTGGCCTTGCTCAGCTTCCGCTGGCTGCAGGCGCCGACAGTCATCGGCCGCTCCGTCATGGATCGCATCGAAGGCTTTCGCGAGTATCTCGGCGTTGCCGAGGAGGACCGGCTCAACGCGCTCAATCCGCCCGACAAGACACCGGAACTGTTCGAGCGGTTCCTGCCCTATGCAATCGCACTCGACGTAGAGGTAGCCTGGGCGACGCGCTTCGCCGCGGTACTCGCGGCCGCCGGGGCGACCGCCGCCGTTGGGGCTTGGTACCAAGGCCACGATTGGGCAAACGATCCGGTTGGCTTCACCCACGAGCTCGGCGGTACTCTGTCACAGACGATCTCCTCAGCCTCCAGTCCGCCCGGCTCAGGGGGCGGTTCCGACGGCGGTGGGTCGTCGGGAGGTGGGGGAGGCGGGGGTGGAGGGTCGGGTTGGTAGGCGCCACGTCAGGTCGGATGTCAGATCGCGAGCTTGGTCAATGCCTTCTGGCGCCTATTTCATCCTAGAGTTCAGCGGGATGAAGGCTCGATCTGCTGGCAATTGGTGCGGCCGGACATCAGACAATCCTCCAGTTTGCCGTCGGCGTAGAGTTCCCGCGCCAACAGCCATCCGACCACGAACAGAAGCACGACGATACCCAGAGCGATCATTGGGCCCCGCCGGCTGTCGGGTTGGCGATTACGGTCTGCCATGCGACTTCTTCTTCCAAGTGGTTCTTCCAAGTGGCCAGCATTCAGCGTTGGCCGTTTGCCTTCATTTATGAGCTCAATCAACCCAAGCCCAATTATCTACTGCCGAGAAACGAATCTAGGGTCGATTTCGCTTCAGGTCCGAAGCTCGTTGAGGCATTCGAACGTGACGTTGCGATCAAATAACGAGCGCGGGTTAAGCAGCGAAGAGCCGCACCGGTGAACTAAACTAACGTATCGGCTGACCCGCCCTCTTAATGTTAATGAAATATTACCCAAGCACCATAGTGACTTGGTTCAATTTCAGTAAAATGATGACGCTGGGATTGCAGGGCTTCCGGGTTCGGCAAGTTGTCGCCGATTTCAGAAGCGAGCGAGGGAGTCCTCCCCCTCGTTGAGGGATCTAGCAATCCGAGGGGACGGACCTGGAGCTAAACGATGTCTAAGGTTGTGAAGTTGATTAACGCTGTCCGCAGGGACGAGGAGGGGGCGGCGTTGGTGGAATATGCACTTCTCGTTGGCCTCATCGCCGTTGTTTGTATCATCGCTGTCACGCAGTTGGGTCTCGCCATTTCGACCAAGCTCAGCACTGCTTGCAGCTCTCTGGGCGGCAGCAGCTGCTAGCGCGCTTAATGAACTTGTGAAGCGGTCAGACCAAGTCTGACTGCTTCAGCTCCTCCGGAAATTCGCTGTACGGGCGGTTACGCGGAATCCTCCAACCAGCCGCGTCACTCCCTCGGCCGATTTAACAATCGTGCCGTTGCCCTCTCGGCTCGTCATGGTGCGTCGGATACCGTTTCTTCTTTATTTGGCCGTCGTCATCGCGGTTGTAAGCGCGATCGGCTCTTTCGGCTGGGTCCGCACGTGGTCATCGCTCACCGTGCCAAGCATGTATCCGCCTTTCGGCGACATGCGCATAATCCAAGCAGCGATCATAAGCATCGAGCGCGGATACGATCCCCGCGTTAACGATGTCGGTGACTATTGGAGGCGCGCATATAACATTCCGTCGCCCTGGATCGAGATTGGCAAAGCTCTGCATTTCGAAAACGAAGAACGATTTGTCACGATCGCTGCCATGGCGGCGCTTTTCTTCGTCGGCATTTGTGCGTTCCTGCTATTTCGCTTTCCCTCCTTTGGGCTTCTTGCATCAGTGGTTTCAACATCCACGCTCGTAGGTATCGAGCGCGGGAATGTTGACTTGATTCTCTTCTGCCTTTTGCTTCCAGCAGCGCTATGGCTCCCCAAGTCATGGTCGCCAATTCCCATCCTGGCCGGAGCACTCTTGAAGCTCTATCCGGTTTTTGCGCTAGGGGCTCTGTACATCCAACGGCAGTACCGGATGCTTGCCGTATCAGCGGTGTTGGCCATAGGGATTTTCGCCTATCTGGGGAATGAGCTGTCCAGCATCCAGGCAACGACGCCCGTCGGTTGCTATTTCGCATACGGCGTTTCGCCGATAGTTATGTGCTTCCGTTTTCTTGGCCTGCCGACTTGGGCCCTTGTAGGCACGATCACAGCCATCGTGGCGACGGCGGTCATATTGGCGTATCTCTTTATCAAATCGGATTCGGTGCGACCGCAACAAGGTCCTGTGTTCAACCTTATGCTGGTAGGGTCTTCAATTTACGTTGGCACTTTTGCACTCACTACGAATTTTGATTATCGGCTGATCTTCCTCATCTTTTGCGTTCCCTTTTTCTGCACCAAACCGTTTCCCTTCTCGCGCGCTTTCATTGTCGCGATTGTGGTGGCGATGAACGAGACGCTGTTCATGCACTGGCTTGGCCTTGGCGGCCACGTTGCGGTCGAACTCGCCCAGATCGCTGTCTTCGTTGTTCTTAGCAGCTATCTGTCAGCGCTTGCTCTGAAAAGCCGACGCGACGCTGCAACATCACCTAAGCCGCGACTCGCGGAACATCATCTCGCTCACGCTCGTTGACTGGTCGCGCGTTGACACTAAGCCGCGCAGACCACTTTGATCTGATGCTTCCGCTACCATTTGATCATCCCATTGATGACGAACAGCGCCGTGCCGAGGGCGATAATGAGCGCTCCTGCTGCTTTCCAGCGGTCGGCGCGTAAGGTGCGCGCGTTCCTTTCGCGGACCCAGATCATGGCCTCGGCGCGCCGTTTTGGGTCAAAGCCGAGCGCTTCGCCGCTTCCGGTTGCGAGATCCCGTTTGATCGATTTGATGTTGCGCAGCGTCTCGAAAAAGTCGCGGTTCTTTTCGGATATCGACACCTCGGGCCCAGCCTTCGGTTTTACCTAAGGAGTTACCTCTAAGAGTGCATCTGAGACGGGAAGCCACAAGGCGTTGATTCCATTGGTGAGCCCGGATGGGATCGAACCATCGACCTACTGATTAAAAGTCAGTTGCTCTACCACTGAGCTACGGGCCCCAAGCCCAAACATCTAGGCTGCCCGCTGGATCATTCCAAGCCAAATTGTTGGCCTGCGGGGTGAATGTGCGGGAGCGGGAACGACGCCCAGTCGATGCCGGGCTCAGTTTTCCAGTCGAGCTTGGCCTGTTCTCTCAAGTAGGCATGCAAGACGGCGACGGGCGCCGTTCCCAAGGCCTTCCCGGCTTTGCTACAGTGCTTATCTGCCGGAATGATCATCGCCGAGCGAGGACCTTACCGATGCCCATCGTCAATCGCGTCGCCGACCTGCACGGTGAAATTACCGCTTGGCGGCACGACATCCATGCCCATCCGGAACTCCGTTATGACGTGCACCGCACGGCCGCCCTGGTGGTCGAGAAGCTCAAAAGCTTCGGCTGCGATGAGGTCGTCCCCGGCATCGGGCAGACGGGTGTGGTCGGGGTCATCCGTGGCCGCAAGGAAGGTAAGGTGATTGCGTTGCGCGCCGACATGGACGCGCTGCCACTCGAGGAAGAAACCAACCTGCCGTACAAATCCACGGTGCCGGGCAAGATGCACGCGTGCGGTCACGACGGCCACACCGCCATGCTGCTGGGTGCCGCCAAATATCTTGCCGAGACCCGCAATTTCGCCGGCACAGCGGTGGTGATCTTTCAGCCTGCGGAGGAGGGCGGCGCCGGTGCGCTGGCGATGATTCGCGATGGCCTGATCAGCCGGTTCGCGATTCAGGAAGTTTATGGGATGCACAATTATCCCGGCTTGCCGCTCGGCCAATTCGGCATTCGCTCAGGCGCCATGATGGCATCGGCTGACCACATCACCATCGATATTGAAGGCAAAGGTGGCCACGCGGCGCGGCCGCATCTTTCGATCGACACCATTCTGGTCGGCGCCCAGATCATCAATCAGCTGCAGTCGATCGTGGCGCGCAACGTCGACCCGCTCGAGGCCGCTGTCGTCTCAGTCTGCATGTTTCAGGCCGGCCATACCGACAACGTCATTCCCCAGCACGCCAAACTGCGTGGCACCGCGCGCGCCTTGACCGATCATGTGCGCAAAACCTTGCAGAAGCGAGTGCCGGAGATCGTTGAAGGAACTGCCGAGCTCTACGGGGCAAAGGCCGAGATTACCTACACAAACGGCTATCCCGTGCTGGTCAATCATGATCGCAATACGGACTTTGCCGCAAGTGTGGCTCGAGAGATCGCAGGCAGCAATAAGGTGGCGACTAACTTCCCGCCAGTCATGGGCGCCGAGGATTTCGCCTTCATGCTCGAGGAGCGGCCCGGCGCCTTTATCTTTGTGGGTAACGGCGACAGTGCAGGGCTGCATCACCCCGCCTACAACTTCAATGACGAGACGATCCCCGTCGGCACGTCCTACTGGGTGCGACTCGCAGAGACTGCGCTGGCCGGGTAGCGGCTTACTGCGCCGCCCGGTTGTCGCCCGGCAGCTTAGGCGAATCGGCCATGGCGATGGCCACAGGCTGTGGCAACAAATCCGCGGCCTTCCCACGCCAGTAAGCCAGCGAGTTGAAGCGCGTGCCCTCGATGCAGGCGAGCGCGACTGCGGACAGGAACGGCAGGCTCTGCACCACAAGCACGGCGGCGAAGATGTAGATTTCGCGAACCTGCTTGGGGTTCATCACCACGAGCGTCGCTGCTCCGCTGAGCAGAAGGCCGGCGATAACAGCTTCCCAGAAGGCGGGGAAATCCGGGCCCTTGCGGGTAGCGCCGCCCTTGGCGGTGCGCCGGAACGGCAAGTGCTCCTTGATCAGGCCCATGCCGACGGCGCGCGCAACAGCCCATTGGACGGACATACCGGCAAAGACGGCTCCGACCATTTCGCCGGCGGAGGCCCGCACCCGCAGACGGTAGAGGGCCACGAAGTGGGCGACCGACACGGCAAACGAAGCCAAGATCGGCACCGTCAATATGCGATCCGGCACCGCGATATCCGCGAAGGCAACGAACGGCACCCAGACGATGTTGAGGAGTGCAACCACGACGCCGACGCTTTCGGCGCCAAGCCAATTGAGCCAGCCAACGCTGTATTCGCGCTTTTGCTCGCGGGTGAGCCCAGGTGCACCAGGCAGGAACCTGCGCCAGTGCTTGCGCACGATCTGCAGACCGCCAAAGGCCCAGCGGTCACGCTGCCGTTTGTATTGATCGAACGTATCCGGCAGCAGGCCGTAGCCGTAGCGGTGGTTGGTGTAGTGGGTGAGCCAGCCTTGCTCCAGCAGCGTCAGGCCGAGATCGGCGTCCTCAACAATCGTATCGCTCGACCAGCTGCCAGCGGTTTCAATGGCAGCGCGCCGGATGAGGCACATGGTGCCGTGCACGATGATGGCGTTGAACTCATTGCGCTGAACCATGCCGATATCGAAGAAGCCGGCATATTCGGCGTTCATGGCGCGATGCATCAGCGAACGCTCGCCGTCGCGGTGATCCTGCGGCGATTGTACGAGACCGACTCGTTGATCGGCGAACAGCGGCACGAGATCCTTCAACCAGTTCGGCTCGACCACGTAATCGGCATCGATCACGCCGATGATCTCGGCGTCCGCCGCAGTGTTGGCGAGCGCGAGCCGGAGCGCTCCCGCCTTGTAGCCCACAAGATTTTCGACGCGAATGAACTTGAAGCGGTCACCGAGCGTCTTGCAGTGATCCTCGACCGGCCGCCACAGCGCCGGGTCGGGCGTATTGTTGATCACCAGCACGCATTCAAGGTTCGGATACTCAAGCTTCGCGATGCTATCGAGCGTGGCCTTGAGCATTTCCGGCGGCTCGCAATAGGCCGGAATATGGATCGAGACCTTAGGCGCATAGACCTCCGGCACCAGGGGCGGCGCGGCCGCAAGCCGCCGCGGCGGGCGGCCAAACGCAATCGCGGCGATTTCTTCCACACGCGCCAGCGCAATGGCAACGAGCGGCACCAAAAGCAGCACGCCAAGGCCGAGCGCGAACGCGGCGCCGGGGACGAAGTAATGACCCTTCCAGAAATCGAACACCGCCGCGAACCACGCGCCGGCCAGATTAGCGGCGACAGCTAATGTGAGTGCCTGAGTTGGCGTGGCTCCGGCCATGGC
>JASHVC010000117.1 GCA_030039655.1 Xanthobacteraceae bacterium
AGCGTGTGAAAGATCTCCGACCCGGCGCGCAACGCTTCCGCGAACGTTGCGGCGCCAAGCGGCACGATCATGAACTCCTGGAAGTCGATGGGGTTATCGGCATGCACGCCGCCATTGACGATGTTCATCATCGGTGTCGGCAGGAGGCGCGCCGACGAGCCGCCGACGTAACGGTAGAGCGGGAGGTTGTTGGCTTCGGCCGCCGCCTTGGCGGTTGCGAGTGAGACGCCGAGAATGGCGTTGGCGCCGAGGCGTGCTTTGTTTGGGGTGCCATCGAGCGCGATCATAGTTTCGTCAATCTTGACCTGCGCCTCGGCATCCATGCCCGACAACGCGTCGAAGATTTCGCCGTTGACCGCCTCGACCGCGCTGCGCACGCCCTTGCCGAGATAGCGCTTCTTGTCGTTGTCACGCAGTTCGATCGCTTCGTGCGCGCCGGTCGAGGCGCCCGACGGGACGCCGGCACGGCCTCGGGAGCCGTCGGCCAGCACGACATCCACCTCGACGGTCGGATTGCCGCGGCTGTCGAGAATTTCGCGGCCGATAATGTCAACGATTGCGGTCATGCTTGCTCCCGAATTTGCCGAGGGCTTCTACAGGATCGGGCGGGTTCTTGTCATTGGCCCCATGTGGCTGCCCTGACCAGGCAACACGAAGGCTGAACTGCGATTCCGGGCCCAAGTGCGACTTTCGCGAGCCCGCGCTACAATCGCCAAATGGCAAAGAAACCGCTGCAACTCGGACGGCCCACTGTAATCCCCACCTCGCCCGCGGCGGCAGTGCTCGATCGCGTGCCGAATTTGCATAAGGATACGAACTACGTCGCCCGTTTTACGTTTCCGGAATTTACCGTTATGTGCCCGGTGACCGGGCAGCCGGATTTCGCCACGCTGGTCATCGACTACGTGCCGCGCGCGTGGCTCGTGGAGTCGAAATCGCTCAAGCTTTACCTCAACAGCTTCCGCAACCACGGCGCATTCCACGAGGAGTGCACGGTCGCCATCGGTAAAAAGCTGGTCGGGCTGCTCAAGCCGAAATGGTTACGTATCGGCGGCTATTTCCATCCGCGCGGCGGGATGCCCATCGACGTATTCTGGCAGGCGGGGAAGCTGCCCGCGGGCGCGTGGGTGCCAGACCAGGGCGTCAGCACCTACCGGGCGCGCTGATCGCGAGCGATCCCTGCAGCGAGGCGATGAGGCCCGCGACTTCGCGAGCCGGATCGGCGGCACGCATCACACCGCCCATGACCGCAACGCCCGCTGCGCCCGCTGCAATCAACTCGGCAATGCGGGCCGCGTTGATGCCGCCGATGGCCAGCACCGGAACCCGTGCGGCGCGTGCGATTTCAGCCAATCCCTTGTGTCCGATTTCGGGGCCGTAGCCCGGCTTGCTGGCCGTCTCGAAGGCCGGGCCGGCGAGTGCGTAATCGACGAAGCTTGGACCGATGGCCTCAGCTTCGGTCACCGTGTGGATCGATACGCCGATAAGTTTTTCGGGCCCGAGCAGCGCGCGAGCTTTGGCAGGATCGGCGCCGGCCGGTAGATGCACGCCATCGACGCCGGCAAGCTTCGCCAGTGAAGCCTCGCCGTGCAGGAGCAGGCAAGCACCGGCGGCGCGGGTCAACGGTAAAAGGCGGCGCGCCAGCAGGATCAAATCAACATCGGCCAGATCCTTTTCGCGCAAACTAATCCATCGGCAGCCGGCACCGAGTGCCGCAGCGGCAATCGCGGGGAGCGGCTGCCGCGCTTGGCTGCGGTCAGTTACGAGAAGAAACGGCGGCGCGGGAAGGCTCACGCGCGAGAGCTCATCAGGGATTCCCAAACACCTGCTTGAAGAACCGCGCGGTTGCGAATTTGGATTCTTCGTTCGCGCGCTCCTCGGCGGCGCCCTTGGGCGTGGAAAAGCCGTGCTCGGTGCCGCTGTAGAGATTGAGTTCCCATGACACTTTCGCGGCCTTCAACTGGTCCAGCAAGGCGAGGACTTCGCTCATCGGCGCCACCGGGTCGTCGGCGCCATGCAAGATGAGCACGGGGCCGTGAATGTTCTTCGCCGCTTCTGGCGGATAGCCGCGGAACGAGCCGTGGATCGTCACCGATCCAACAATCGGTGCGCCGGTTTCGGCAAACTCGATGGCCACCTCGCCGCCGAAGCAATAGCCCACGATGGCGATCTTCGAGGTGTCGACCATGGGATTGGCGCGCAGCACATCGAATCCGGCCTGGGTGCGCGCCCGCATGAGCGGCCGATCCTTGGTGTAGATCGTTGTTTGCGCCTGCATCTCGGGAACCGTCTTGGGGCGAATGTCCTTGCCGAAGATATCGGGAGCAAAGACCACATAGCCCTGCCGCGCATACATTTGGGTATTTTCCAGGGTGAGATCCGACATGCCATCACGCCGGTGCAGCATCAGCACACCGGGCCGCTTGCCTTTGAGGCTATCGTCGTAGGCGAGATAGCCTTGCAGCGGCGTGTCGCCCTGTTTGTAGTCGATCCATTGGGTCTTGATTTCCGCATTTGCGGCGCTGGCAAACAGGCCCAGCCCAAGGACGGCAACGACAACGGATGTGCTGAATTTCATGGCGATCCCTCCAACGTGACACCGCGTTATTGACGCCGCGCCAAACGGCGCGGATGCGTTGCGGCTTCACAGAAAACTCTATCGGAGAACGGCGTATCCCGCCACGCGAACGGCTTGTGCTATGACGCAGCGACCATGAACCGCCCTGCCCGCATATCGTTTGTTTCGCTTGGCTGCCCCAAGGCGCTGGTGGATTCCGAACGGATCATCACGCGGTTGCGCGCCGAGGGTTACGAACTGGCCCGCGAGCATGCGGGCGCCGACCTCGCCATCGTCAATACATGCGGGTTCCTCGACAGCGCCCAGGCCGAATCCCTCGCCGCCATCGGCGCGGCCATGGCGGACAACGGCAAGGTCATCGTCACCGGCTGCATGGGCGCGGAGCCGGAGAAAATCACCGCCGCGCATCCGGGCGTGCTTGCGGTGACCGGCCCGCAGCAATACGAAAGCGTGCTCGACGCCGTGCACCGCGCCGTCCCGCCGCTCCACGATCCCTACGCCGACTTGATTCCGGCCGAAGGCATAAAGCTCACCCCGCGGCACTACGCTTATCTAAAGATTTCAGAAGGTTGCAATAATCGCTGCACCTTCTGTATCATCCCCAAGCTGCGCGGCGATCTGATGTCGCGGCCGGCCGCCGATGTGTTGCGTGAGGCCGAACGTCTGGTGGCCGCCGGCGTGAAGGAATTACTGGTTATCTCCCAGGATACTTCGGCCTACGGCGTCGATGT
>JASHVC010000118.1 GCA_030039655.1 Xanthobacteraceae bacterium
CGCAGCCAGCCAAACCCCAAAAGCTCGACCGCCCAGTCCTCGGACGGCGGGTCCATCTCGAAGATGGAGCGGCCGTCGCACACCACCACTTTGCCCGCGAAGGCAAAGCGTCCGGAATAAATCTCGGAGGCATAGGTAGCGTCGGCGGTGCGCAAATCCGGCGGAGCGATCAGGAGACGATCGGTCCCGAACGGCAGCAGCGGCAAGCGCAGCAGCGGATGACTGTTGGCGCGGCCGGCAAGCTGACGCATTCCGCCGCGCAGCAGCAGCCAGGACAGCTTCGCCTGATTACCGAGTCCTACGCGCGCCATCGCGGCGCCCGCCCCTTTCTGCCCGCGAATGCCGGGCGCCCGTGCCCAAACGTACCATAGTGAACCCGACGCAGGCGGCCAATGGCGGGTTAATTAACTGACGCCGCTACAGTTTTTCGAGGCGCGCGGCGTAGAAGCCGTCGAGGCCGGCAAGCCGCGAATCGGCATCGAGCAGTTGGCAGGGCAGGGTGCGCAGGTCGCCATCCGGGCTGATGAACTCGGCCCTGCCGAAAACCTCCCCGGCGGTAATCGGCACGCGCCGGACGCCGCCGTTGCGCGCAAGAAGTGCGGCGATGACCTCCTCATTCTCCTCGGGCTCCAGCGAGCAGGTGCAGTAGATCAGTGTGCCGCCGCTCCGGGTCAGCGCCAGCGCGTGCTCAAGCAACTGCGCTTGCACCCGCGACAGCGCGGTGATGTCGGTGGCACGCTTGAGCCAAGGCACATCCGGGTGACGACGGATGGTGCCGGTCGATGAGCAGGGCGCGTCGAGCAGCACGGCGTCGAACGGCTGCTCTGGGCTCCACGCCGCTACGTCGGCGCAGATGAGTTCGGCACCGAGCGACAACCGGGCGAGATTTTCGCGCACGCGGTTCAAGCGCGCCTCGGCCCGATCAACCGCGGTGACGTGAGCGCCGGCCGCGGCCAGCTGTGCGGTCTTGCCGCCGGGCGCGGCGCATAGATCGGCGACGCGGCGTCCGGCCAGATCGCCGAACAGCCGCGCCGGCAGGGCGGCCGCGGCGTCCTGCACCCACCAAGCGCCTTCGGCAAAACCTGGCAGCGCCGTCACCGCGCCATGCGCGATCGTGCGCACGGTGCCGGTCGGCAGCATGCGGCCATTGAGGCGAACGGCCCACGTTTCCGAATCGCTTTTTACTGTCACGTCGAGCGCCGGCTCATGGCTGTTGGCGGCCGCGATGGCGCGCGCCGTCGGCTCGCCATAGGTCTTGATCCAGCGCGCCAGCAGCCATCCGGGCGTGTCGAGCATGACCGGATCGAGCGCAGCGAGGCGCTCGGCGCCTTCGCGCGCTACGCGCCGCAACACGGCGTTGACGAGGCCAGCGAAGTGGATGGCCTCGCGGTTCGTCCGCACCAACCGTACCGACAGATCGACGGCGGCGTGGTCGGGGATTTGCAGAAAGAGGATTTGCGCCGCGCCAAGCAGCAACGCCGTCTCCACGAACGGCGCCTGCGCGGGCGGTCCGCGTTCCAGAAACAGCGAGACAAGATGGCGGAGTGTGCCGAGCCGGCGCAGCACCATCGCGGCGAGTGCTCGCGTGAGCGCGCGGTCGCGCTCGGGAAGCGCGGCAAGGCCGGTGGATTGGGCGCCGGCGCCTTCAAGCATCCCGTCAAGCGAGCGACGGCGGCGCAGCACGCCGTCGACGATGTCGGCGGCAACGCGCCGGGCCGCAAGGCCGGGCACCGAGTTGGGATCACCGGTGCGCATCGGCGCTCTCCGCGCACGCCTCATGGGGAAATTGCTCCTTGCGGACGAGCCGCTTGCAGATTTGGCACGGCTACGCCAAGTCAGAGGCAATGCCAACCGACCGCGATCAACCGTTGCGCCCGAAGCCCGCAAGCGAAGCGGTTCCCGATCCCTCGGGCCAGCCGTGCCCGCTTCCTCCGGCCGCGCAACGCGCGCTTGCCGAGGCGGCGGCTCGCCGTGCCGACCGCGAGCGCAAGGTCGCCGAACAGCCGAAGGAAGCCGGCGGCCGCGACGGCCTCGATCCGACCCGCTACGGCGACTGGGAGATCAACGGCCTCGCGTCGGATTTTTGAGAAAGCTTTCAACCATGGCGAAGTGGGTTAAATGCACCGACGAAAAAGGCCAGACCGTTTGGGTCAATCTCGACAACGTTACGAATATGGTGCGGTACGAGGCACCGCAGCAATTTACCGAAATTATTTTTGTTGGCGGCGGAAGGGTGATCGCGCGCGAGCGCCCTGAAGATCTAACGCACGGCGAATAATCCCGCCGCAAACCGGCGTCCACAAGTACGGTGGTCGCGCCGCTGGGTGGCTTCGCCCCGTAATACCGCGCTTGATCCTGATTACCTGGTGCCTACTACCTGGTCACAACGACGGTCGTGCCGACGTCGACCCGGCTATAGAGGTCGGCGATATCGGCGTTGTACATGCGGATGCAGCCGTGGGAGACGAAATGGCCGATCGAGGCCGGATCGTTGGTGCCGTGGATGGCATACTCTCCGCCAGCGAGCGTCATCGCCGCGACGCCCATTGGATTGTGCGGTGAGCCGGATGGAATCACGTCAGGCAGCCTGGGATTCTCGCGCCGGATCGATTCAGGTGGAGCCCAGGCCGGCTCGATGTACTTGCCGTCGATGACCGACGTTCCCGCCCACTGCATGCCGGCGCGTCCGACGCC
>JASHVC010000119.1 GCA_030039655.1 Xanthobacteraceae bacterium
CTCGAACGCATCCAGATCGTCTCATTCGTCAATCCGAAGAACGTGCCCGGCATGGCGGATGCCGATGAGGTCGTGGACAAGATCGCACCACAGCCTGGGGTCACCTACAACGCGCTCTGGCTCAACGAAAAAGGCTTCGAACGCGCGCTGACGCACAAACGGCTCACCAATACCGGCACGATTCAACTCTGCACGTCGGAGAAATTTCTCAAGCGCAACCAGAACCGCACGATGGAACAGCAGCTCGCCGGTCAGCACGCCATCGTCGAGATGTACAAGGCCAGCCGCATTCAGGTGGAGCGCGGAAGCATCATGGCGGCCTTCGGCTGCAATTTCGAAGGCGACATACCGGTGGCGAAGGTAGTCTCGCTGGTCGGCCAAATCCTCGACGTGGCAAAAGAGCACGACGTCACACTCACCTATGTGACGCTCGCCGACACCATGGCGTGGGCGACACCATTGTCCATCAAGCGCGTCGTCGGCGCGCTGCGCGACCGCTGGCCCGATCTGAGCATCGCCCTGCATCTCCACGACACCCGCGGCATGGCGATTGCCAATGCATTCGCGGGCCTGGAAATGGGCGTGACGCGCTTCGACTCGTCCGTGGCCGGTCTTGGCGGCTGCCCGTTTGCAGGCCACACCGGGGCCGCCGGCAACGTGTGCACCGAGGACCTCGTATTCCTGTGCCACGAAATGGGAATAAAGACTGGCATCGATATCGATGCCATGATCGAATGCGCCCGCCTGGCCGAGGACGTCGTCGGCCACCCCCTCCCTGGCTCGGTGATGAAGGGTGGTACTTTGGCGGGTTTCCGGGCCTGAGCCCCCTTGCGGGAGATCGTCGTCCCGGCCTAATACGTCGATCCAAAATTAATCATTATGCCGAACTATTCGGGGTACTGAAAAAGCACGGGGACTTCTCAGTCGCGACCTTGAGGGGATTGTATGATGTACCGTCAAGCTCTGGTTTTGGTGCTGCTGTTGCTAACAAGTTGCGCTAGCGACAAACAAAAAGAGGCCGAAAAAAAACAAGACAAAGCTGAGCAAGCACAGTTCGCCGCGGCGGAGGCCGCGATTGACGATACCAAGTGCCAGTCCTTTGGCTACAAAAGGGGCACACCCGCCTACGAGCAGTGCCGAAAGGATTACGAAGACTTTCACAAGCAGCTTGGCATCAATTCCGAGCCAGCTTCGAGTGACTGATGTCTTTCCGCGCCACACGAATTGATGAAGGCGTTAGGCTTCCTCAAGAATTTTCCAAATCCCGTTCGTTGTTACGACAAGACGCGTGCCTACGAACATCTTGGCCTGCATGAACACAAGAGAGCGTGTGGCACGCGCGACCTCGGGATGCGCCTCGACGAATTCGCCAAGGCGAACCGCGCCCACAAACTGTATATTCAATTCGATTGTGGCGTGACGCTTGGCGCCGCTCGCTTCGCGCGCCGCGATCGCCATGGCGTTGTCGGCAACCGTCATCAGCATTCCGCCGTGCAGATTTCCCGCGCGGTTGAGATGTTTTGGCGCCACGACAAAACCGAAGCGAAGCCGATCGCCGTCCTTTCGTCTCCAGACCGGCCCGACCAAGTCGCTAAAGGGCGTGTTGGTGGAGATGATTTCCCAGCCCGCGCGGGCCGGATCGAACGGCTCTGTTGGGGTCGCCGCCTGTTTGTCGTTCATGCGCGGACCTGCACCGGCTGTTGCCGCTGCGCGGAAAGCCGCCGGCCGAGATCGCGGATGAGCTTGTCGGCGTTAGCACCATCAGCCAACGCGCGGCCGTTGGCGCCGAGCGCGCGCACCGCTTCAACATAAGCGGCAACCTCGCCGGCATCGCGCACCGCCTGCGGATAATCGGTGGCAAACACAAGCTGGGAAAACGCCAGCTCTTGAAGGCCGAACTTCACCCAATCGGCACCCCATTCAGCCGCGTGATCGGGGCCCGCCCAACCGGCGATATCGTAGAAGAGCCGCTGATCGAGATAATGGTCAAACGGCTTCTCCGGCTGCCTACCGTGGCGCGGAATCGCGGCGGTGGCCCATTTATCCCGCTGCTGGAAGCCGCGGATCCGGCCGAGGTAGCGGCCGATACCGCCGGCAAAATGCGAGAACTGGATGCGTAGGCCAGGCAGCTCATCGAGCAGCCCGGAATTAATGACTCGTACCGCGGCCGTCATCAGGGAGAATTCCCACCCGAGCATACGGCCGAGATCGTCGGCATCCATGCGGCCCCAGCAGATGACGCGCGGCAGCGGATGGATGAAGACGTAAAGATCGAGATCCGCACAGGCTTTCCAAAAAGGTTTTAGGGCCTCGCTGTCGAGCGGCTGATCCTGAAGTTCAGAGGCGATGACCACGCCGGGAAAACCCAACTCGACAGCGCAGCGCTTCAGTTCGGCTGCGGCTTCGGCGCCCTTGAGCGCGGGCACATGCGCCAGCCCGATGAACCGGCCGGGGTAGTCCTTCTCCGCCTGACGCATACGATCGTTGATCGTCCGGCAAATCGTCAAGTCGGGTTGATCGAAGCCCGACCCGCAGGAAAGCACGCCGGCATCGATGCCGGCTTTATCCATCACTAGGATATGGGCGGCCAGATCGGCCAACAGTGGATTGAGCAGATAATGCGGATTGCCGTCGCGATCGACATCTACCGTTACCTTGCCGGCATCGCCTTTGAGCAACTCGGGCGGCGTATAGTGTTGCTGGAAGTCTATGAGCATTGCATTCCTTAATCGTCATTCCGGAGCTGCGCAGCGGCTGTCCGGAATCCATAACAACCATCAGTTCAGGAGTACCACCGCGGTGCCAATTCTGACAGTGCAGCGATTATAGATTCCGGGCTCCGCGCTTCGCGCGGCCCCCGAATGACGCTGCGCGTCACATGATCGCAAATTCGGTATTGCGCCGGTCAGTCACCAGCATAGCGCCGGGATAATGAGTGATGCAGAATTCGGGCCGCACCGTCGCGATCACCGATTGTGGGGTGACCCCGCAGGCCCAGAAGACCGGCAACTCGTTGTCGTCGATCGGCACGGCGTCGCCCCAATCGGGCTTAGCGATATCTTTGATCCCGATCATTTCCGGTTTGCCGAGATGCACCGGCGCTCCGTGCACCGAAGGAAAGCGCGTGGTGATCTGAACGGCGCGAATGGCGTCAGCCGGCTTCATTGGCCGCATGGAAACGACGAGCGGTCCGTGGAATGGGCCCGCCGGCGTCGTTTCAATCGACGTGCGGTACATCGGCACCGTGCAATTGCAGGTAAAGTGGCGAAGCTCGATGCCATCATCAAGCAGCGCCTGCTCGAAGGAGAACGAACACCCGATGGCAAAGGTGACGAGATCGTCGCGCCACCATCGCATCAAGTCTTCCGGCTCGTCGACTAGCGCGCCGTTGCGCCATACCCGGTAGCGCGGCAGGTCGGTGCGGATATCAAGATCCTCGGCTAACGCCGGCACGCGCCAATCGCCCGGCGCGGAAACGCCAACGAGCGGACACGGCTTGGGATTAAGCTGGCAAAAGCGCAAAAATTCCTCGGCCAGGCTTTTTGGCAGGATTGCC
>JASHVC010000120.1 GCA_030039655.1 Xanthobacteraceae bacterium
GCGGATATCTTTGCCGACCCAGTCGAACTCCTGCCACGGCTCCGCGCCGTCGATATAGATGTTGGCGCGAAAGCGCAACGGATCAATCACCACGCCCCATCGCCGCTCCAGACTCCTGACTGTTGCCAGATTGATCAGTGAGATGACATTGTCGGGTTTGTCCATGAAGTGGCCGCCGCGGGAATGTACGAGGAAGGGCGGGCTCGGCAGCGTCGGCAGCAACCGCCAGAACAGGCTCTCTATCTTGGCGTGATCGGCATGATCGGATAGATCTGCGGCTGCGACCTCGCGATTACCTTCCCTGATCGTGAGCCGCATCGTCTCCAAGTCGAGCGAGGTCGCAACCTTCGCTAGGTTCTCGTCCAGCATCAGCATCAGGAACAGGCCCTTTTTGGCCCATTTCGGGTCCTCGCTGTTGATCGGCGCGCCGGGTCGCGCCAAAGCAAAGATGCGGTCGTCCGGGAATGGCTTGCCGGCGTCGAGCGCCACGCGGGCCAACGGTTGGGCGCTCAGGCCTTTGATCGGATATCGATAGAGCCTTGTGACTTCGATCATCGGGCCGCTCGCTGGCCGGCTAATCCTGTGCGCGCCAGATGTCGCCGAAGTCAGTGCCGAACTGGCTCCGTCCCACAGGAAGGCGTTAGTGTGGAAATGGCGCGGAGCTTGTCGGGATTGAGTACCCGATAGACCTTGCTGATCCGGCAGGCGTCAACCTCGAAGCAAAGAACCGACATCGGCCGGGCGCCCACATAGGTCACGATGCCCAGTTCGCTGTTCACCAGCATCATCTTGTCCATGCTGGTTTCGCTACGTTTCTTGGCAATCGCCAGCAACAGCCGCGCGATGCGTTCATTGCCGAAAATCATGTTCAACGCCGCGCGGACTTTACCGCCGCCGTCCGTGACGAGCGTCGCATCCTCCGTCAACAGGCGCATCAGTGCATCGCGGTCAAAATTTCGCGTTGCTTCGATAAATTCAACGATGAGGCGACGGCGCGCTTCCTGGCTTACCTTAGCGACCGGGCGATGGGTGCGAACGCGCTTGCGGGCGCGGTGCAGCAATTGCCGGCACGCCACAACGGTCTTGCCCAAGATCGCGCCGATCTCTGCATGGTCGTGGTCGAACACATCGTGCAGCAGAAATGCGACGCGCTCTTGTGGACTGAGCCGTTCCAGCACGACCAACAGTGCGAGTGACAGATCGTCGGCCAGATCGACACCGACGTCTGGCGGCAGCGGCTCCGCAATGCACAGAGGTTCTGGCAGCCAGGAGCCCGGATAGGCATTGCGCTCCTGTTGGCGCGCGCGCATCCGGTCGATGCAAAGCCTAGTGAGAGCTGTCGTCAGCCAGGCGTCGGGCGATCGTATTTCGGCTGCGTCGACGCGATGCCAGCGCAAGTAAAGCTCCTGCAGCACGTCGTCGGTGTCGCTCACCGAACCGAGCAGCCGATACGCAAGGTTGTGCAGCCGCAAGCGGTTGTTCTCGAAAAGCTGCAAAGCCCTGGTCATAGGCCGATGCTCGTCAGAGTGTATGTGCCGAACGGTCGGATGATCTATATGCGGCGATACCCATAGCGGTCCATCCAAACCGCCTTGACCTCACTTTCAGTGATGCCGGGATTGAGCGTGTAGGCTGGCGACAGCAGCGGCCGCGCCTGCGTGACGCGCACCTTCACGGCAGCATAGACCGGCACGTTAGACCCCTCGCGCGCGTGGATGCTGTCGCGGACAAATGCTAACATCTCGCCATCCCGAAAAATTTCCCCGACGCCTTTGAATCGAAATCCGCGCCGGCCGATCTGGTCGACCGTGTTGATCTCGACATGCGGGTTCGACGCGATGTTTGCCATGGTCTGCGGCGAGGCGATATCGGCAAACACTAGATGATCGTCGTCCCAGACGCAGAGCGAGCCTTTAGCCGACAGGTTCGGTGTGCCGTCCGGCGACACGGTCGCAACGAAGCAGAGCTGAATCTCGGGCACGGCGCGCTTCATCGCTTCGGTCAAGATGCCCATGACGCACCTCTCATCGTAATGCGGGCGGTCGCCGAAAGCCGATCGCCATCCGGTTCGAGGCATTCATCGTGGCTATCATGAGCGTCAGGTCGACCAGGTCTTTGTCGTTGAAGTGCTGCCTGACCAGCGCGTAATTCTCTTCCGGAGCATGGCTGGTCGAAATGAGAGTCAGGGCCTCGGCCCAAGCCAACGCGGCGCGTTCCCGCTCGCTGAATAATGCGGTTTCTGGCCAGGTGACGAGGCAATGGAGGCGCTGCGGTCGTTCGCCGTCTGCGAGCGCTTCATGGGTATGGAGGTCGACGCAATAGGCGCAGCCGTTGATCTGTGATGTGCGAAGCCAGACGATATGCCGCAAGCCCGGTTCGATTGCCGAGCCTTTGAGGTAGGCGTTAACTCCAGCCATCTGCCGGATCGCCTCGGGGGCGATCTTCCAATAATCCAATCGTCCGCTCACCAACCGCTCCTTTGATATAACGAGGTTTGATGTTACTAGGCACGGTCTTGATCGGCGGACCGTTGACCTAATGACGACCCAGAGGGTCGATTCGTGACAGGGTGCAGCAGATTTTTCTGTGGGGGCAGTGCGAGCATGGCCGTCCCGGCGACGTACCGGAGGGCGTCAAAGGTCAGCGGTCCCTCTTCAATACGCCGTGTCCAGATTTGCCGCAGAGAAAAAACGCGATTGGCACTCATCCGGCTTGCTAAACTTTCCGCGATCTGGTCGCGATTGTGTGAGGAGCCGAGATGGTGGGATACGACAGAACGCAGCAATATTGACCAAGAACCGACAATGCCTCTAATGGCAACCCGCCCGATAAATCCTTTTGAACTGCTTGTCGCTCCACAGGCTCAAGGGTGAAGATAGTGGCTACATCCCGATTCGCGTGCGCCCTTCTCGCGTGGGATTGGTCAAATGCGAATATGTGTTTTTTGCGGATCAAGCGCCGGATCTGATCGCGAATATGGAATCGCCGCTGCGGCCGCTGCACGTACAATTGCGGCAACAGGCGCAACAATTGTTTATGGCGGTGGCCGAGTTGGCCTCATGGGGGTGATCGCAGACGCCGCTATAGGATCAGGCGGTAAGGTAATTGGCGTCATGCCGCGGTGGCTGGTGGAGCGCGAAATCGCGCACCGCAGTCTAACCGAATTGCATGTCGTCGAAACCATGCACGAACGGAAAACCAAATTTGCTGAGCTTGCTGATGCGTTCATGGCCCTTCCAGGTGGATCAGGTACTCTGGAAGAGATATTTGAACAATGGACGTGGGCACAGCTTGGACTTCACGCCAAGCCCTGCGGCTTTCTCAATATCAATCATTACTTCGATCCGTTGCAGACGATGATTGCCCGGATGGTTCGCGAAGGCTTCCTCCTCGAGTCTTTCGCCGGAATGGTGGCCTTTTCAGATCAAGTGGAAGCCTTGCTTGCGGGATACCGATCCTACGTTCCACCGGCGCAAAAATGGTCCTCGAACGACTCAGTCAAACTATGACGACTCAGATTTTGGTTGCCGCAGCGTTAATACAGAATGCAGCTGGCGAGATTCTACTCGTCCGCAAGCGCGGTACAGATTGTTTCATGTTACCAGGCGGCAAGATCGAACCTGGCGAGACGCCTGTGCAGACTCTGGGAAGAGAACTTCGCGAAGAGCTCGGAACGACCAGGAGTAGCTTAGAAGCGCGTTACATTGGCAAGTTCACGGCGGTCGCTGCAAACGAAGCTGGTCACGAGGTTGTGGCACACCTCTCAGCGATTGCTCTCGATGCCGATATCAATCCCGGGGCTGAAATCGAAGACGCGATCTGGGTGGATGTTCTCAAAGCTCATTCATTTCCACTTGCACCTCTAGTTACGGACGCGGTTCTGCCACTTATCCGCAAGATTAGAGGCTCGCGCTGATGCAATCTGATTGTTTCTTGAAGCCATAGGCACAAATAATCTGGCTGCTGATAAAAGCGATGCTTCGCGGAGGCCAACACAACGCACCGCGGATGCTGCATCTGGTACAGCAGCTCCCAGCACGACGCGTCGTTTCGCACGTGAGCCGGATCGGTCGAAGTTGAGCAGATAGCTGACATCGCTGGGGATTAGTTCATACCGAGAAAATCTTGCCGTCGCTTTTCTCGACGCGATCGGATAAAAAAACGGGCATACGGGAAATATGACAGAAGCGCATGAATGACCCAAAGGCAATATAATGGCTGAACAATCGGCATGATCGACAAAGGCAGTGGTCAATCCTAATTTCGCCAGGCATTGTTCGGCCATGTCGAAAGGTCCTTGTCCACTGTTGGAGACGTTACGCCTCAGGTTGCGATGCGTGGCGCTAAAAGATGCCGCTGAAACATCGTCCCTGATGACTTTGGAAGTGAGTCGCTGGTTAGCGTCCTGGCCCTTTCCCTTCACCAAGACGATGGCAGAAAAACGCATTCGAGAAATGCGTGCCGCAGCGCTTCAGGCCAATGCGTTACCTTACGCTATCGTCCTGAAAGAAGGACAAAAGCTCGCCGGATGGGCGATCTTAACCAAAGAGGCCTTTGATCCACGCCGCGGCACTCTGGGTTATTGGTTAGGCCAACCATATCAGGGCCTGGGCTTCGCGCGTGAAGCTATTGCCGCCGTTCTATTGGCTGGCTTCGAGCAATTGGATCTAGACGTAATCGAGGCTGGCGCGCAACCGGAGAATGTTCGTTCATTCGCCGCAATGCGAGCTTGCGGAATGACGGAAGCCCGCGCGCGGATGGTCTATGCTTCGGCCCGCAGTCGCGAGGAATTATGCCTTTTCCATGAGATCAGTCGATCAACGTAGGCGGAACAACCTTGAACGCATCATGCTCTTGGCTGCCGCGATCCGCTTGCCCAGTGCGAGGCCAGCAGGGCTCCCTGTCGATTGCTCATTAGCGCGGCGTCCGCTCCGTAGCCCTTAGCTGCCGCGCCTACGGGGGGGCCTGTTGCGTCCGCTTTCGGCGGTTATAGCTGCCGCACCAGGTAGTGAATGGCGCGGCCGTCCTAACTCGGAAATCGACCATGTGATGCCGACGGGCTCATTTGTCAGATTGCGGCGCTGTGATCGGTTGGTTCAGAAGGCGAGCGGCTGATGGCTCTCGGACGTGGCATGCTCCTTGTCTTTGGCGCCCATTGCCAGCCTTTATAGCGGACCGGGCAGGAGCACGGCCGGGCCATGCCATTAGCGGTCACTGCACGGAACCAGATCGAAGAAGGCCGTCAAACCTCCGCCTGACGTAACTCACCGCCTACCGCACGAGGCGCTATATTCAGTTCCCGGATCGTGGAACCAGGCAGTCGCCGCCGACGTTTTCTGTGCAGCTTTGCGGGAGATGCTCGCTGTTGTAGGATAAGGCTTTCCGTTGCTCATCGAACCTAGGACAACCCAGGAGATGCCTCGAATGAATACCAAGTCAGCGGCTTCTTCGGCTTTCACCGTTGTGGCTTCCATCTTGTGTGTGGTTCTCGTGATGCGGCCGACTGTTGTCTCTGGCGCCTCGATGATGCCAACCCTTCATGACAAAGATCTTTTGATCGCCTCGCCGCTTGCGGCGCGACTTTTCCAACCGGCTCGCGGTGACATCGTTACCGTTTGTCTGTCTGCAAATCCGCTGTGTGGCTTTGTATTTTCAGGCGATACACAATACGTGAAGCGGGTCGTTGCCGTGCCTGGCGATGTAGTGCGCTACGGCAACTGCAATATTTTTGTCACCACCAGCGCTGGTCAAAGAGTTGAAGATACAGAGCCGACAATGGCGTGTCGTGACTGGGCTGACTTTAAACAGATTGCACTTCCCGAGGGGAGGTATTTCGTTGCCGGTGATAATCGCGGCAATAGTTTCGATTCGAGAATTTTTGGCCCGGTAAGCAAATCGCAAATCTATGCGAAAGTGTTGGGAGAGATGCGGTTCACTTGGGCCCGTTAGGCCGTGTCGCGCCTTAATTGTCCATCAGCCCAGCATGATCCAGCAGCGCTTGGTGTCTTGTCGCCGCCGACTATTCCAAAGCTTCGGAATGTCTCTTTCTGGCATGACACCCAAATCGACAGCGGCGGCTCACGTGACGCTATCAGGTGTATCGCCGACATCGGTGGGGATCTTTTCCAAAGTTGCCATCGCTCCGATCCCTAGCCTTCGGTTTAATCGCGACCGGTCGACTCACCGTCGCCGTTTGCGCTCGAATCTGGGGTCGATCACCATTTCGATGTCCGGTCCCTTCGCGCGCTTGCCGCCCTCGTCGACGAGCGCGACCGAAAACTTTTGACCGGTCGATTTCGACCGCAGGGTCAAAGGCGAAATCCCTCCTCCCAACCACTTGTCTCCCCATGCGGTCATCGCCATGAACGGCAGGCCGAGCGCCTGTCCCATCCGTGTCAACGGGTACTCGATGCGCGCGCGTTGGCCCGCCTCGCGGTACTTGCGGCGCTCCATGATGCCGCTCTCGATTAGGCCGGCCAGCCGGTTGCTGAGCACGCTGCGCGGCACGTCGATATCCGCCTGGAAGTCGTCGAAACGGCGCAATCCCCAGAACGCCGATCGCAGGATCAGGAGGGTCCACCGGTCGCCGATCAGCTCGAAGCTCTTAGACAGATTGCAGTCGCGTAGCGATACCGGCGAGCGGCGTCTCAGCGGGGGGGCGGTCATAGCGGTTCGCGATCTTCTGAGTTGCAAAGATGGACCCAGCTGTGCTCCTCAGTCTATAATCCAGACTCAGAGGGCGCAACCATGCCGGCGCGCAGCATGAAAGAGGACGATCCGCTCGACGATTTCGGCCGACGCGAGATCGCGTTCGACGGCGTTGCCAAACGGGTGTACGTCGCCGGCCGGGGGTCAGCGGTCATCGTGATGAGCGAGATGCCGGGAATCAGCCCGGAGGTCGCGCGCTTTGCCCGCTGGGTGCGGGACGCTGCCTTCACGGTCTACATGCCCTCGCTGTTCGGCCGCGACGGCGCCGTGCCCGGCGTCGAGGAAGGCGTTGCGGTGTTCAAACAGGCCTGCGTTAGCGCGGAGTTTCGCGCGCTCGCCGCTGGCCAGTCGAGCCCGGTGACGCAATGGCTGCGAGCGCTCGCACGCCTCGCCCACCGCGAGTGCGGCGGCCGCGGCGTCGGTGCTATCGGGATGTGCTTCACTGGAAACTTCGCGCTTACCATGATGCTGGAGCCGGCGATGCTGGCGCCGGTCCTCTCCCAGCCCGCGCTGCCGCTCAAGGACCCCGCTGGTCTCGAGATCGGGTCGGAGGAGATCAGGGCGATCCGCGACCGGCTCGAACGGGAGGACCTCACGGTATTGGCCTACCGTTTCGCCGGAGATCGGTTCTGTCGCGCGGAACGCTTCGCCGCCTACGCGGCGGCGCTGGGCGATCGCTTCGTTGGGCGGGTGCTCCCCGACAGCGCTGCAAATACCGATGTGGCGCCCTTCTTCGCGGAGCGCGTTGCGTGCCCGCACAGCGTGGTGACGGCCCATTTGATCGACGAGGACGGCCAGCCAACCATCGCAGCACGCGACGAGATCCTGTCCTTCTTCGCGCAGCGACTCGCCCCGGATGTAGGCGAGCTTCGATCTGCAGGGAGCCGCGATGGGCTCGGGTAATCCCGCATGAGTGTGAGTCAGGATCGGACTGAAAAAGGGATCGAGAGAGAGCAATGTCGCAGGCAATCGAAGACACCATAGCCGATCGGCTTTGGGACGCCTTCGAAAAGCAGGTGCCCTGCGGACCGGTTCGAAATGAACTCGGCAAGGACAATATTCTCGGCGCGTATCGGGTTCAGTACACAAACGTCAAAAGGCGCATAGCAAACGGAGACGCGCTCGTAGGCTTTAAAGTCGGTATGACATCTGCTGCAGTTCAGCAACAACTAGGATACTTCGAGCCGAACTTCGGTCACTTATTCCAGAGTCGCGAATACCAGAACGGTGCCTCCGTTCCCAACAAGACGTTGATCCAGCCCCGAGCCGAGGGCGAAATTGCCTTTGTCCTGAATAAGGACTTGATTGACGCAAGATTGCGCTTTTCCGATGTCGTCAGGTCAATCGACTATGCTGTCTGTTCCATTGAACTGTTGGATTCGCGGATTACAGGTTGGGACATTGGTCCCGCGGACTCGATTGCCGATAACGGCTCTGGCGGGGCGCATGTGCTGGGGATGTTTCCGCGCAAGGTAACGGATTGCGATCTCACCTTGTGCGGAATGATTGGCAAGAAGAACGGTCGGATCGAGTCGCTCGGTGTTGGGGCAGCTTCCATGACGAACCCTCTCTTGGCGGTTCTCTGGCTGGCCGAGAAGCTGGCGCAGACTGATCGCCCCTTGAGGGCGGGGGACGTTGTGCTTAGTGGGTCTCTTGGTCCGATCGTGGCACTCACTCCAGGCGACGTCTTCATGGTTGAAATCGGAGGGTTGGGATCAGTCTGCATTCATCTGGCAAATCGGGAGTGATTGGCGTCGAGCTGTCAGTGAGCACCCCCTGCATTCGGGAGAAACCGTTGTGACTGAAAAATGATTAAGCGCGCCCTGCTCTGGACAGGCGCAGCATTGAGTTGCGTAGTAATATCGTTCGGAGCACTCATATTGTGGCCGGATCGGCTATTTGCCTACTCATTGCGAGCGGGAAAGATCATCGTCGCTTCGGATCTCCCAATACCGGCCATGGGTGGCGAGCGTTTTCTCCGCGAGTGCGAGAAATTGCTGGAGCGATCCCCGCTTAAAGCGGAGCGGCGCGAATACCGGGTCTACGTCACAAACGCGAGATGGCGGCAACGACTGTTCTTTCTCCCGCATGCCGACGCCTGGGGCATTGAGTACCCGTATCCTTTCGGACGCAACGCCTTCTTGACCGGCGCCGATTTCAACACTGGCCGAGTCGTCCACTGGGGATACATTGGCACGCCGCCACGCACACTCGCTTATCTGTGTGCCCACGAACTTACCCATGTCATTGCTGATGAGCACCTCGGCATAAGACGCTTTTTGGTGCCGGAATGGGCATGGGAAGGTTTGGCCGATTATGTCGCCATAGAGCACCGAGAGACGTTCGAGCAATTGCGGGACGCGCTGGATGATCGACCTGAAGGTACCCCGATGACAGTCAAGTACGGCGGTTATCCGCGCTATCGTCTGCTGGTGACGTACTTCATCGAGAAGAAGGGGTGGACTGCTGACCAGCTTCTGGCAACAAAACTAACGACCGACGCAGCAATCCAAGTTATGAATGCGGACGGAGGATAGGCTCGTTCAGGCGCAGATGAGTGTTCCATGTCGGCTCCTGCCACATCGCGTCAATTCAGCCGGTCGCTCTAACGTCCGTCGTTGGGCATGAGCGACATGCGCAACCTAGACATGCACGAACCAAACGAAAGCAATCCGAATCGCAATCGTGTCTCACCGCCGAGACAACGCGCCTTTACAAATGGCCGTGAGCCCCCGTATTCCGATCCGATGTGAAGACGGCTGTTGAGCGCAAGGTATCCGGCCTTGGTGCAGCCTTCTCAGGAGCGGCACTTCTCCGTGCCGCTGGATGCTTGTAAGGGGGAACAATGGCCTCACTGATCTACGGGACAATCGACTACATCGCGTTACTAGGTGGTGTTCAGAGTTATCCCGCGATGAATGGAAGACAACGCTAGGGGTAAAAAGTATGCGTATTCTGCTTTGCCTAAACCGCGACTTCATGAGTAATGTAGCCCTCAACCAATTGCGAGATGCATTGGCAAGCCAGAGAATTGATATTGTTTTATCGAAAGGCGTTGGCAAAAAATCATCACCCAAGGCGCCCGCCATTGAGCAATGGCAGCAACTTGAAAGTCGCCTCATAGAAGACGTGCTTTTTCCGTTGCTGGAAAAATCAAACCCGAGTTCCACGCATAATTGGTTTCAATCGTTCAACCAACTTGCAAAGACCACGGTTAGCAAAACCATAAGAGAATTCTCTGACATCAACGAAGGCGAGGGTTTGGCCTACGTCCAGCAATTCGATCCTGATGTGATTGTTTCCATTCGGTTTGGACAGATATTTAAGTCGCCCGTGATCGACATTCCCCGTTTTGGTGTCATCAACCTGCACTCAGGCGTATTACCTGATTATCGGGGAATACTCGCTACCTTTTGGGCAATGCTGAATGACGAAACACACATCGGCTGCTCGCTCCATTACGTCACAGATAATACGATCGATACCGGCAATATCATAGGCATCAGCAAAATACCCGCCGATACTGAACGCTCTTTGCTATGGAATGTCGCCGCTCTTTATGAACCAGGAGCGGCACTAATCGTGGACGCCCTTTCGAAGCTCAGTGGCGACGAACCACTGATGGGTCATCCACAAGACAATTCAAGGGGCCATTATTTTTCCTTTCCATCCCAGCAGGAGATAATAGAATTTCTTGCAAAGGGCTATCAGCTCTATTCTATGGAAGACTATAGCGTACTGATGCGATGGTACGGGATTGATCAAAATGCCTTACCGATAGATTTCCTACATATCGATTGAGCTCCGGAATCGATGGCGAAGAGGTTGCAATGCAGACGCGCTTGTTCTCGATAAGCGAATGAATACCTCCGACGAGTGACGCCCGATCCGAGATTGGCCAACGGTCCAGAAAGTCGTTCAACCTATTGATGATGGGAAGCATGGCCGCAAGGGATGCTTCTCCGGTAACGGTCGTAGTCGTAGTTCATCAGGGGGCGCTTCCGATACCGATACCCTTGCCGCCAAAATGTATCCGCCGAAACGTTGAAGGCGTTACGCCGAATCGC
Source organism: Xanthobacteraceae bacterium (assembly GCA_030039655.1). Next base: position 10,776 of record JASHVC010000120.1, read on the forward strand.
CGCCGGAATGCGGCCATCAGTCGATACTCCGAAACCATGCCGGTGCGCGCCGCGATCGCCTTCAGCGGCAAGGCGGTTGAGAGCAATGACCGTGCGGCGTCGAGCCGCAAGGTCTCCACGAATTTCGCCGGCGTCTGCCCGGCCGCTTCGACGAATTTCCTGTAGAAAGTTCTCTCGGAAAGTCCGGCCTTGGCGGCGAGCGTGGCGACATCAAGCCGCCGAGCAATCCGCTCCTGCATCCAGATAGCGAGATTGCCAAGGCCGGTATTGTCCGTCGCTTGCATCTTCAGCACCTCGCTGAATTGCGACTGAAATCCGGGTCGCCGGACATAAAGGATCATAAATTTCGCGATCCGGTCGGCCATCTCGCGGCCGAGATCGCGTTCGACCATGGCCAGCGCCATGTCGATCCCGGTGGAAACGCCGGCCGAAGTCCATAACTTTCCATCCACGACAAACAGGGAATTCGCGTCCACGGAGACATCCGGGAATGCAGCAAGCGCTTCGCAGCTTGCCCAGTGCGTCGTGACGCGCGCCTTACGAAGCATTCCAAGCGAGGCCAGTATAAAGGCGCCCGAGCATACCGAACCGAATCGCTTGGCGGCGCGCCCATATTTTTGAATCCATTTTCGCGTCGTTGGATCTGACGCGACCTGCTCCATGTCGGCGGTAGTACCTCCACCGACCAAAAGAGTATGGATTTTGGTGCGGCCAATCTTGGAAAGCGGGAGCGTCTGCAGAAGAACCCCGCAGCTGCTTTTGATCGCGCCGCCACCCGGCGAGACGACTAAAATCTTATAGGCGTCATCGCCGCGCAGCGCATTCGCCACGCCAAAAACGGAGGCGGGCCCTGTCACGTCGAGGATCTGTACGCCATCGAAGACAAATAGTGCGATAACGCGCGTGATCATGCTGTGGCAGAAAATACAAGATAATTGTCATTTTTGCCAGAGCGCGGATTGCTACTGTCAAATTCGCTTTGGGGTGCCGCCAAGGCGGGCAGCTACCCGAATGTTCGCATGCCACCCTTGCGCTGGCTTATTGTCTTGCTCCGCGAATGGCGCCGCCGCCGGCGTGATCGAAACGTGCTCGCGGCGATGTCCGACCGAGCACTCCGGGACATCGGACTCACGCGCTACGACATGGAAGTTGAGGTGCGTAAGCCGTTCTGGCAGCCCTAGACCGGCTGGCGTCTTGAGCCGCCGGCTCGCTAGCGATCCTGGCGGCGCGGCCAACCAGGAGGAGAACATGGCTGACCGCACACACCATTATAAAACACATCTTGTGTGGACAGGCGGCGTTGACCCCTCACTTCCTTTTCGGAATCACGATCGCTCATATGAGATTGGGGCTCCGGGAAAGCCGGCGATACCGGGCTCTTCCGACAAAGTGTTCCGCGGCAACGCGCAGCGCTGGAATCCAGAGGACCTCTTCGTGGCAGCGCTCTCGGCCTGCCATCATCTTTGGTACATGGGTCTGTGTGCGGCGGCTGGCATCGTCGTGCTCATTTATGAGGATGCGGCAGAAGGCGAGATGATCGAGGAGAATGCCGGAGGTGCCGGACAATTCGTCCGGGTTACGCTGCGGCCGCACGTAACCGTGGCGTCAGGATCGGACCTGAATGAGGCGCTTAGATTGCACGAAATCGCGCATAAAAACTGCTTTATCGCGCGATCAGTCAATTTTCGGGTTGAACACGCTCCGATCGTTGTTGAGAGTGCCGCCAACCGGACCATTGCACGGCAGTAACCCGTAGAAGCACTGTCGTGACCGCGATCCTTCTCGCCTTCGCATCCGCGACATTCTTCGGAGTCGGCGTCGTCATAACGCAGTTCGGCCTGCGTCATATCCATCCGCTGTCCGGGGCAGCAATCAGCATCCCGGCCTTTACCGCGTTCTTCGTCCTCGTCTCGCCGGTCCTTTTGCGTGGCGATCACATTGTCTGGCGCGCAATTCCGATCTTTGCCGGCATTGGTCTCGTATTCCCCGGCTTGCTAACGCTCCTGACCTTCGCGTCGAATCGGGCTCTTGGCCCCGTCGTTACCAGCGCGCTCGGCAATGTGTCGCCGCTCTTCAGCGTTGTGTTGGCGGTGCTGGTACTCCGGGAGCCGCTGCAGCCTCTGCAATTCGCGGGAATCGTCATCGCCGTGACAGGCGTCTTGATGATCACGGCCACGCGCGCCGCGGATGGGCGCGATTGGCGCAGTTGGGCGCTGCTGCTGCCACTCAGTGCTGCTTTCATCAGGGGCGTGATGCCGCCGTTTATCAAGATCGGGCTGGAAATCTGGCCAGACCCGGTGGGAGCCGGGTTGACGGGCTACGTCTTCTCTGCGCTCACCGTGCTCATCGTCGAGCGGATCCGCAACGGCAGCTTCATCGTGAAAGGATCTCTCGCCGGGCGGCTGTGGTTCGCGGTCACTGGCATGATCAACGGTATCGGCACATTGCTACTCTATGCGGCAGTCAGCGCCGGTCGCGTAACGATGGTAGCGCCACTGATCGCAACGTATCCGCTGATCACGATGGGTTTGAGCGCACTTGTGCTCACGCACGTGAGGATTACTGCCAAGCTCGCATCCGGCGCCGTGCTTGCGGTTGCGGGCGTCGTGCTGATCCTCATTTGAGCGCGAGCGTCTATCACCCACTCCTGATCCTCGATCACAACCGTGTTTAACTGCCGGATAGTTCGCCTTCATGGCGGATCTTGGCACTCCGCGTTGCCTCAACAAAGGCAACTGACTTCCGGCTTCGCTGCGAATGGCGAGGTAAGAGGCAAAGACGCACTTCGAGCGTATTGGAACGCCGCGCTTGCCAAGAATCCCCAATCTACATTTCATAGTTACTGCGGTTTATGAAGGCACAGACACAATCGTGATCCCTTTCAGGACCCAGTCCGGACAGGATCGGGCAGAAGTTCTTGTTTTTGACCGAGGTCAGGTGACCAGCGGACGGGGAACATTCGGATGTTGGCAGTCACTAATCGCCGAATAGTGGACATTCTTCATCGCATCATCGTAATGCCGCTTCACAGCACAAAGGCGAAGTGACACATGTCCGCTTTCGTGGCCGCCGTTGAAGGTATGAACGACATCGACCGAGCAAACCGGAACCACCGCTAATGCCCCTTAGCTCGCTTCGCCGACACCGACGATCCTTTCTTGTTGGTCGCGGATGATGAGGACTTGGCCATCTGTCAGTGTCCGATATGGGATGCCCGCTTCCTGATAAAAGGTGATTTCGCGATCAACGGCTTGCGACTCTGGATGGTTCGACTTGAAATGAACCGCAAGAGCATAGGGAACGAACCCAAGTCCATCCCAGACTACTTCTCGCTCGTAACCGGCCGGGACATCATACGGATCGTCGACTAGTTCCAACCCTCTGAGGCTGTCGAAAGCGATAACCGCCGCCGCGCTAAACCCGGCGTAGACGATTTCATCGCGGACCAGAGCACCTTTGACGATTGTGTCGAATCCACTTTGTTTCATCGCTCTGCGGAGAATGAAAGCGTTACCCCCGTTCACCCAGACGAGGTCTACATCGCGGAGCAAGACCTTCAGCTGATCCGGCTTTCCGAAGTAGCTCCTGAGATCAAGCTCGCGCACGCTGAAGCTGAGGCCGATGAGCTTAGCCGTTTGTTCCTTCAGAAAGCGGCTCCGTGCGTCAGGGCGATTGTCGAGCGCATTGACAATGATTGCGACGCGGCTGGCCGGCCCAACCAGTGCGACGAGTTCCTCGGAGCGGTCACCAAGATCAAAGGAAGAAAGATAAAGCCGCATCGCCAAACCTTGACAGTTTCTGTGAATGCCTGCCAGCGTGAGGGTATTCGGATGCCGGCCGCGATGATGAGTTAAGGTAAGGGGCGTGAAATGCGCGTGATTTGGAATTCACGGTTTAAGTAGGGTCGTTGCGTAAGCCACTCGTTGCGCAATTCCCCGAAGCAGAACAATGAGCATACCGGCGCACGCGACCTCGATTGCCATCGTGCCGAGGGGAACGAGCGCTCCAACACGGAGCCCCGTACCCAGAAGCTGGAGAGCCGTGAGTACGCCATCGCTGATGACCGATATGATCAGTGCAGTCGTCGCTGCGGTGCTTAGAATAAAAAAACGGGCGGTCTGCCTGCGATGCGCCAGGTAGAAGCCTTGACGGAGATAATTGCCGGTGATGTATGCGAAGCCTGCGATTCCGATGATGACCGAAAGCCAGAACGCGTAACGATCGATCGAGCCCGCGATTCGCCCCGCGATCCTTAGGTCGTCACGCATCGTCCATTGGCTGAATGCATACCAGGCGACGCGCGCCTTCATGGAAGTAAAAACAGTCGCAACGACC
>JASHVC010000121.1 GCA_030039655.1 Xanthobacteraceae bacterium
CCCATCTGCCCGAGCTGGCGATCGCCGGCGATTATCGCGGTGCCAGCTGGCGGCGCGGCGCCGTCGTAGCGCACGGGCACGGCGCGGGTGCGGGCGGTGCCGCGGTGCTCCATGCGCGACACCACTTCCTGGCCCACGTAGCAGCCTTTTTGGAAATCGACGCCGGCGAGTTGATCCATGTCGGCCTCGTGCGGAAAGGCATCGCCGTAGCGGAAATCGAGCCCGCCCTGGGGCACGCCGAGCCCGATGCGATGCGCCTCGTATTCGGGCGCGTCAACGAGCGTCGCGCCAAGGCCGGAGGCGACTGTGCTGGCGAGGTGAGGGGGCAGCATAACGCGCAAACCGAGCGCCGGCGCGCGCGGGTCGGCGTAGGACAGTCCGACCTTCTTGCCGGCCGCCAGCGTTCCGGCGGGCAGGCTGCCGTCCCAGGCCGCGAGCACGCCGAGCACGTCCGACAAGTCCTCGATGATCACCTTGGCGCGCAGCTTGTAGAGGTTGAGCTTTTCGACAAGCGCAGCCGTCAAGGCTCTCGGAATGTCGAAGAAGAAACCGCCGCCATCCTGGGTCGGCGCTTCGGCGACAATGAAGTCGGCGATGATCTTTCCCTGCGGAGTCAGCAGTGCGCAGAACCGTGCCTCTCCGACTTTGAGGTTCTCAATGTCCGCCGTGAGCAGGCCGTGGAGAAAGCCTCGCGCGCCGTCGCCGACGACCTTGACCACGCCCCGGTCGGGGAGAAGGGCGGCTTTCATGTGTTATGGTTTCCAGGCATCGCCGGGAAACTAAGGCACCGGACCGGGCCCCTCAAGGGCGGCCGGCCCGCCATACCTGACTTAACTATTAAACGAGAAGTGCGAGGGGCGCGCTCTAGCGCGAAGGCTACTGCCGCGCCACTTCGACGGAGAATTCGCCGTTGCGGATGCGCGCTGCGAACTTCTCTGCGAAGCGCGCTGCGGGCTCCTCTCCGTAAGTGGAGACCAGTTCGGCCAGCGCCAGGAAAAGAGCGGTTTGTGCCAGGCAATCGCCTTCGATGCCATCGTGGCTCGCTTCCATCCAAGCGTCGTGAAGATAGCCAAGCGCCAGGCGCTTCTGCTCGTGATCGGCTACGGCTTCATGCGCCGGCGAAACGTTAGTTGCCGTCCTCATCGTACAATAATTCGCCGCAACGCGGCGTCCCTACCCAGGCTGACAAGCTAGCATGGGAATTTTGCGGCCACGGTCAAACCTTTAGGCAAGGTTAATGTGGCTGGTTTTTCGTTTACCATAGCGGCCGTCGCGCTGATCGCGTCAATTGGCGTAGTGCGCGGTGACGTCGCGCGCGATTTTGGCGCCTTCCTGCACGTAGCGGCGGATCACCAGATTGGCTGCGGGCGTGCAGGTCCGATAGCTCTGCTGGAACCCCCGATAGCCGCGATTGAAGCTCTGCACCATCTGATCATGGCGGTCGCCGCTCGGCGCTTCGGCATCGATCAGGACCTGCGCCTCATTGCGCCACTTCTGCCCGTCGTTCGAACCGCAGATGCTGCGCAGGTAATGCAGCGCGCCCAGGATTTCGGCGAGCCGCTGCAGATCGGGGTCGTAGGGCGTCGGCGCGGCCGGAGCAGCGCCGTCGGGCTGCTGTACTGTCGGAGGAACATTCGCGGGCCGGGACGGCGTCGTCGAGCGTGGCCGCGGCGGGGCTTGCGGTTGGGGTGCCGGCTGCAAAAACGGGAAGAACTGGGCCGAGGCCGGCCCGGCGCTTAGACAGAGCGCCGCCAGGGCTAAGGTCACTATGTGGCGCATGGGCGTTGCGGCGAACATGGTGGGGAATGGTCAGCACGAAAACGCGACAAGGTCGAGGCACTGTTCAACGGGCGGCGGCAACTCGCTCGGCTGCGGCGCTCACGATCTGTGCCAGGCCTTCGGTGGTCGCCAATCCGCCGAGGCCGCCGGGGGAGAGCCAATGCGCTTCCGCCAGTTCCTCGTTGAGTGATATTTCGCCGCCGATCCAGCGCGCCGCAAACGGCAGGATGACGAAGTGCCGCTCGATGCGGCCGTCTCCGTCGCGCGCGATGGCTTGGCGGTAGCCGGCGAGCGCTACCGGCGCAACCTCCAGCGCGGTCTCCTCGCGCACTTCGCGGATAACGGCCTCTTCCAGCGTTTCGCCTAGTTCGACGCCGCCGCCGGGCAGAGTGTAGATGCCCTGCGCGGGCGGGCGCGCGCGGCGCACGATCAGCACCTTGCCATCGCGGAATATGGCCGCGCTCACGGCGAGGTATGGCCGTGTTGGATAAGTCCGCGACTTTTCGGCGTCGTTCATGGGCGGCCGCTGCCTTTGGATAAGGCTGAAGATTTCCTGGATACTTTCCCAGCGAGGATTATCTCCCTTATCCATGTGTGGACGCTATGTCATCACGTCGTCACCTGCGGCGATCAGGGCGCTGTTCGGCTATCCCGAGCAGCCGAATTTTCCGCCGCGCTACAACGTGGCGCCGACGCAGCCAATCCCGGTGGTGCGCATTCACGAGGGCAAACGGCAATTCGTGCTCATGCGCTGGGGCTTGATCCCAGCGTGGGTGAAGGATCCCAAAGCGTTTTCGCTGATCATCAACGCGCGCAGCGACTCGGCCATCGACAAGCCGGCCTTTCGCAACGCCATGCGCCGGCGGCGCTGCCTCATTCCTGCCGATGGCTTTTATGAATGGAAGGAGATCGGCAGCCGCAAGCGGCCTTATTTCGTGCGGCTGAAAAAATCCGGGCCGTTTGCCTTCGCCGGCCTGTGGGAGACATGGACTGGCCCGAATGGCGAGGAAATGGATACCGCGGCCATCGTCACCACCAATGCGAATCGGACGTTGTCAGCCTTGCACGCCCGTATGCCGGTGATTCTGCCGCCTGAAGCGTTCGATCTGTGGCTCGACACCGCCAAGGTCGATGCGCAAATAGCCGCCGCGCTGCTGGTGCCAGCGCGCG
>JASHVC010000122.1 GCA_030039655.1 Xanthobacteraceae bacterium
GGCCATCGCGCCAACCCACGGCCTGCCGATCACCGATGTGAAGGCCACAGTGCCGAAGGTGCAAGCTGGACTGAAGGCTGCCGCGCTGATGCCGGAATCGGGGACGAACGAGAAAGTGGCGGTCGCCGCGACTTAGCCGATGGCTGCACGCGATCAAACACCCGACGTTGCGGCGATCGCTGACGATGTCTTGGCGGCCTTGGCGAACAAGAAACAAATCCCGCCATTCTCCTCACGGCCCGGTGGACTTAGCCTCGGCGAAGCCTATCGCGTGATGCCCCTGCTCCGCGGCGCTTTCGAAGCGCGCGGCGAAATCATCACTGGCCGCAAGATCGGCTTCACCAATTCCGGCATGTGGAAAGCCTACGGGGTCGATGCGCCCATCTGGGGTTACGCCACCGATCGCACCACGCGCGCCCTCGCTCAGACAGCGACCATAAACGCCGCCGATTTTCCCGAGCCGCGCATCGAACCGGAAATCATGTTCGGCCTCAGAACGGCGCCTTCACCAGACATGTCGGTCGACGCACTGCTCGACTGCATCGACTGGCTCGCGCTCGGCTATGAGATCGTGCAGTCGATTTATCCGGGATGGAAATTCACCGCCGCCGATGTGGTCGCCGCGAACGGCGTCCATGGCTGCCTGCTCATCGGCAATCGGCATGCGGTCGCGCCGCGCAAGACAGAATGGTTGCAGGAACTGGCGGCCTTCAAGGTTGCGCTCCATTGCGACGGTACCGTGAGTCAGCGCGGCGGCGGCGCGCTGGTGCTTGGAAGCCCGCTAAACGCCTTGAGCCATCTCGTTGATCTGCTCGCCAAAGATCCGCACAATTCGCCACTCCGCGTCGGCGAAATCATATCGACCGGCACTTTGACGCTGGCGATGCCGGTCAGCGCCGGTCAAACCTGGACCGCGAAAGCGTCCGGCATTCCACTCGAAGATATCAGCATCCGCTTCGCGTAGGTGCTCAACGCGAACGGATGGGCGTAAAATATGCCGCAGCCGGATGAGCAAAACCGGAACGGCCGGGGGAAAGCATGCGGGCGAGAATGATCTTGGCGGTGTTTGTGACGGTGGCCGCACTCGCATCCACGGTCTTTGCCGAGGAAGCGAACTATCCGACCCATGCGGTGCGTTTGATCGTAGCCTCGGGGCCGGGCGGCAACCCGGACGTCCTGGGGCGCATACTGGCGGAACGGATGACGCAGGACTTCGGCGCGGCATTCGTGGTCGAAAACGTCACCGGCGCGGGCGGCGCGCTCGCCGCCATCACCGTCGCGAAGGCGGCACCCGATGGCTACACCCTGTTGTCCGGCGACAGCGGCACCATGTCGATCAATCCAGCGCTCAATCCCAGGATCGGCTACGACCCGATTAAAGACTTCACGCCCATAACCGCGCTTGTCGCGGTGCCGACGATCCTGGTCGCCAATCCGAAGGTTCCCGCCGCAACCCTTGCCGAATTCATCGCTCTCGCCAAGAAGGAGCCGGGCAAGATCAACTACGGCTCGGCGGGCGTCGGATCGATCCATCACATGACCATGGCGATTTTCGCCGATCAGGTCGGCATCGACGTTCAGCACGTGCCCTATCGTGGCGGCACTGCCATGGTGAACGGCGTTCTCGCCGGCGAAGTCCAGGTCGGCTGGTCGGGAATTCCTAATGTCATGCAACTGATCGCGGGCGGCCAATTGCGCGGCTACTGCATCAGCATTCTCAAGCGCTCGGCTTCCACGCCCGCGATCCCGACTTGCGATGAACTCGGCGTGAAAGGCTTTGATGTGGCCTCCGTCATGGGAATGAATGCGCCGGCGGGCACGTTGGCGGCAATCGTCGCGCGGCTGCAGGGCGAAATCGCCAAGGTCATGCGCGAACCGGCCATCAGCGCGCGCATGGAACAGCTCGGAATGATCATGGAAGAGGACGGCACGGCGAACTACATCGCTTTCAGGAAGCGCGATATCGCCCGCTACGCCGAGATCGTCCACAAACTCAATCTGCATGTCGAGAACTGAGAAGGTATGAGCATGCCGGCGTCAGCCACAATGGAAGATTTGAAGCTCCTGCGCGTCGATCAAGTGGGCGGCCTAGGTGTACCGTCCAGCCTGCGGCGCGTGTTCGAGGCCTACAAGCAGGGCAAAGCCTCCGAAGAAGAATTCGGCCGCGCCAAGGACGAAGCAATCCGCCACGTGATCGCCCGGCAGGAATCGATCGGATACCCGATCCTCACCGATGGCGAGCTGCGGCGGCGCAATTTTCAGGAAAGCTTTAGCGAGTCGGTCTCCGGATTTGAAGTTCCCGCCGAAGACAAATCCATGGAAGGGGTCAGTCTGCAGCCGCTGGTCCGCGCCGAGCAGAACTTCAGCGCGCCCGGCCCGGCGATCCGGACGAGGCGCCACGTGGTTGAGCGCCTTCGATTGATCCGCAACGTGCCGCTCGAGGAATACCGCTATTCGAGCAAGCTGACGGCGAGGCCCGTGAAGGTGACCGTGCTCAGCCCCGACCGGATTTCGCAACGGTTCGACTGGCAGAACTCCACGGCGGTTTATCCCGACATGGACGCATTCATGGCCGACGTGGTGGCGATCACGCGGCAGATTATCGGCGATCTGGTGCAGGCCGGCTGCCGCTACATCCAGATCGATGCGCCGGGGTACACAGCCTACGTCGACAAGGTTTCACTCGATCGCATGCGCTCCCGCGGCGAGGATCCGGACAAGAACATGGAGCGCTCGATCGCCGCCGATAACGCCGTCATCGCAGGCTTCGACGATGTGACGTTCGGCATTCATCTTTGCAAAGGCAATCCGCGAACCATCGACCCGGCGACCGGCAAGGTGATGCCGCAATGGCATCGTGAAGGTCACTACGACGCGATCGCCGAGCGGCTGTTTTCCCAGCTCAAGCACCATCGCATCCTGCTTGAATACGACGACGAGCGCTCCGGCGGCTTCGCGCCGTTGCGCTTCGTGCCGAAGCGGACCATCGCGGTTCTCGGCCTGGTGACGACGAAACGCGCCGACCTGGAGAGCCTCGATCTGCTGCGCCGGCGCCTCGACGAAGCGGCAAAACATCTGTCGGTCGAACAACTCGCACTCAGCCCCCAATGCGGCTTCGGCGGCCTCGACAGCATCTCGATCCCCGAAGAGGATCAGTGGCGCAAGCTCGAGCGCATTCTTGAAACGTCGCGGATCGTGTGGGGATAAGAGTCGCGCCTGCCGCGCGCTTCGTAGGGGCGCGTCTTAGACCCGACCGGCGTGATTGGCACGCAATTATTACTTACTTCGCCTGCGGGAACGGTTCGGTGTAGAACTCGCCGTCGCGGCCGAAATACATCGCCTTGCGGCCGGAGATGAACACCTCGTAGTGCGAGCAGCCCGCGTCCATGATGCGGCGCAGGAATTCGGCGTAGCCGATCTCGCCACGTTGGATCGATTTAACAGTCGCAGCCACGATCGCGGAATCGAACTTCGACGCGATCGCTGGGCCATCCTTGAGCGGCAACGGTTCGTCATACGCCTCCGCAGCGGCGCCGTAATAGGTTTTGCGCAGCTTCACCAAATCGGCGGTGTAGGACGCAACACCGGCGGCAGCGAGGCGAGGCACGACTTCCGAGAAGGGCGTGTTGGCGAAGCTCGCCCTCATGCATTCCTCGATCGTTTGGGTATTCATCGTAATCTCCTATTTGCTTGGGTTGACGGGATCAATCTCGTCGAGCGCTTCGAGAAGGCGGCGCAGGCCGCGATGAATCGAAGCGACTTCCGAAGGTGACAGCTTGCGCGCCAGACGGACGTGATAGCCGCTGGCCGCCTTCGTGAGCTGGTCGAGCGCCGCGCGGCCGCGCTTAGTGAGTATGAGATGCGGCGAGGCGCGGTGATCGGGATTGTCCTGGTACTCGGCCGAGCCTTCGGCGACGAGGAGATCGGCGATGCGCTGCACGTTCTGGCGCGTCACGCCGAGCACGCGGGCGATCTGCGGCACGGTGTGCGGCCGGTCCGAGGCAGCGCTCATCACCTGCCAGCGCGCCTGGGTCTGGTCGACGGTCTGGGCGATCGCCTCGCCGTATTCGCGAAGCCGGCCCGCAAGTTCGTAGATATCGGCCACGATGATGGGCACCAGGGATTGAGGGGCGGCTGTCGTGCTCATGGTTCTATATTGTCATAATGACAATATATTGCCAATATGGATTTGGCATAGGTGAAATGCGTTCTCCCTCGTCTTGCCCGCGCCTGTCGCGGGCATCCACGTCTTAGTCGATGCGGCGAATGAAGACGTGGATGGCCGGGACAAGCCCGGCCATGACGACGGCACCATTCAAGCTGAGATTCTAGCCGGCGTTCTTCTGCGCCCGCTCGATGGCCCAGCGGTTCTCCGGGTACGGCAGGCCGAGATTTTCGCGCAGCGTGATGCCTTCGTATTCCTTGCGGAACAATCCGCGG
>JASHVC010000123.1 GCA_030039655.1 Xanthobacteraceae bacterium
GCCAATGGCACGGTTCTGCCGCTGGCCGAGACGACGGCGATGACCGGGCTCTTCGGACTTATTGTGGGTGTCACGCCCTTTTATCTCGCTAGGCGCCGTACGCGTCTTGCCTAATCGAACAGCGCCACCGGCCGTATCCAGCCGGCGGAGCCGTTTTTCAGCTTCGACGGAAAGCACGCTACGGTGAAGCCATCGCCGGGAAGCTGTTCGAGATTGCACAGCTTTTCCATGTGGCAGTATGGGATGTCGCGGCCGGCCCGGTGGCCTTCCCAGATGATCGACGGATCGCGGGTCTTGAGCCAGCGCTCGCGCATGTAGACGAACGGCACGTCCCAGCCCCAGGCATCGATGCCGGTGACGCGCACGCCGCGCGATGTCAGATAGAGCGTCGCCTCGCGCCCCATGCCGCAGCCGACGGTCAGATACTCGTCGGTGCCGATGCGTTCGCTGGCGCGGGTGTTGATCAGAACGATGTCGAGCGGCTTCAGCTCATGGCCGATGCGCTTCAGCTCGGCTTCGACCTCCGCGGCGGTGACCACGTGGCCATCCGGCATTTTGCGGAAATCGAGCTTCACGCCGGGTCGGAAGAACCAATCGAGAGGGACCTGATCGATCGTCATCATCGACTTGCCGTCGGCCGACTTGGACACGAAATGAATCGGCGCATCCATGTGCGTGCCGTTGTGGGTGAACACCTGGACGAACTCGATTGCCCAGCCCTCGCCGTCCGGCAGGTCTTCGCGGCGCAGACCGGGAAAAAGCTCGCACATCTGCGCCGCCGTGTCGGTGTTGGTGAAGTATTCGATCTTTGGCCGCATGAAGGGCGGGTCGTAGACCGTCTCGTTCTCCAGCGGCGACGACAGATCCAGCATTCGACTGGGCAGCTTCATGTTTCCTCCGGGCGGAATTGCGAAAAGGATTTGGCCGCGATATTAGCGCGCCCAAGAACGCGTCGCCATTTAGGTGAGGGAGCCTCATGCCTGAGCAATGGAATAAGTACGAGCCGACAGCCGCGCGCCGTCACGGCAAGCCTGGGCGCGAGGTAAGACCCAAGAGCGTCACCATCGACATTCATGCGCATGTGGCCGTGCTCGAGGCGGCGAAATTCGTCGAGCCACATCTCGATTGGGCGACCATCCCGCTCGCGCATTTCGCAACGCCGGAGACCAAGGCGCTGACGGCGAAACAGGAGGCCGACATTCGCGGGCGTGCTGGCGTCGACCGCAGGCTTGCCGATCTCGACGCCATGGGTATCGACGTTCAGATCATCGCGCCGCCGCCGCCGCAGTGTTACTACACGGTGCCGCTCGATATCGCCGTGAAGGCGGCGCGGATCGTCAACGACGGCATCGCGGCGTTCTGCGCGCAAAAAGCCGATCGCCTGAAACCTCTCGGCTCCGTGCCCATGCTCGACGGCAGCGAGGCAGCAAAGGAGCTTGAGCGTTGCGTCAAGAAGCTCGGCTTTACCGGCGTTGAGGTCCTGACCAACGTCGCCGGTAAGGAGCTGTCCGATCCCGCCTTCGCGCCATTCTGGAAGAAGGCTGAAGAACTCGGCGCCCTGGTGATGATTCACCCTAACGGTTTCACCGAGGCGTCGCGCTTGTCACGTTTCTATTTCAACAACGTCATCGGCAATCCGCTGGAGACCACGATCGCGTTGCATTACTTGATTTTCGACGGCGTACTGGAGCGGCACCCGAACCTAAAAATCTTAGCTGTGCATGGCGGCGGCTATCTGGGCGCTTATCCGGGCCGCATCGACCACGCCTGGGGCGCCCGCTCCGATAGCCACGGCAGCTTACCGAAGCCGCCGACCAGCTACCTCAAGCGCGTCTTCGTCGATACGGTCGTGTTCACGACCTACCAGCTCGCTGAACTGGTGCGCGTCTTCGGCGCGGACCACGTGGTCATGGGTACCGACTATCCTTACGACATGGCTGAGTATGATCCGGTCGGCCACATCGCGGAGGTGGAAGGCTTCGACACCTCGACGATCGCGGCGCTTGCGGGCGGTAATGCAAAGAGACTGCTCGGGCTTTGATCTACCGCGGGGTCGAGCCGAAATCCCAGCGAAGTGAACTCACCACTTCAGCTGCGCGATTTCCCGTTTGGTGAGTTGTCGCTTGGCGATTGCGTAGACGCCCTCGCGGCCGTAGAGGTCGTGCGGCATCAGGTCGGAAAATCCAGATTGGATGACAACGTCTAGGCCGCTTTTTTTGATCTGGTACCTGTCGAGATCGGTCGGCGTAAGTATCACTTCCCACCAGCCGTGCTTGCCGAAGCGATGAATTTGCACCGTTGGCGACACTTCGCGCATGCGCTGCGCGCGTACCAAGACTTTCGCCCCCTGATACTGCCGTCGCGTCTGGTAGTATTTGTTCCGGCGCAAGAGGCCCGAGCGGGGGTCGACATAAAGTCGGAGGTGGCTCCCTTTCAGCGGCTGCGGCGAGGTGAGGAAGGCGTCGGCGATCCACACAACGCCGTCCTTGACGAAGGCTTTGATTGCAACGAAATCGCCCACGTGATCGCGCACGTGTTGCTGAACCGTCGAGTCCGGCTTCAGCTTCGCCGAAATTTCCGACCAGACCTTGTCCCACGGTCGGTTGACTTGACGTTCCAGATAGCGGCGCAGGGGTGAAAGATTTTCGCTGAGCGACTTGTCCGTCATGCGCAGGCTGGCGAGAAACCCGAGGCGTTCGGGATCGTGGCGCGTGGCGGCGGCATCCCGGCGCCGGAGCTTGCGCGAAAAGCGCGCCCGGCTGGCGTGCCGGGGGCGTTCGATAATGACCTCAAACATGTCGTCGCGCATGGCGGAGCCTTATTTGCGCCATGCTTCGAAGCGCCCTGCGCCTCGCATGGCCGTCGAGGCTATGTAGGATTACTTGCGGGCGGCGAAAGCCTCGTCGAACAAAATAGTGCTGAACGGAGATGAAGCGGGTCGCGTTTTTTGCCAGCGCTTATTTGGGCGGCTCTTTGGACGCCGGAGGCGTTCGGGGGGTGCGCGTTTCCGGGCCGGACTTTTCTTTGGTGAGTTCGTCGAAACGTTGATAGAGCGCCGAAATCTTGTCCGGGAGCTCCTGTTCCACCAACGATTTGTAGTATCTGTTCAGCTCGTCGCCAATCGCCCGTGGCACGGTCCGACCAACGGGAACGGCTTTGGCGGGTGGTTTGTCCTTGCGGTCGTTCATCTTCCTCCCCGGGAGCCGCGGTAGAACGCGGTGCGTGCCGAGTTGTTCCGGCACGCTAACGGCTTTTAGCCTCGGAAAATCCCATTGGGTACCCAAACATCGAGGTCGCATCGATCTTATCCGCGCTATTTGGAAATTCTCCGAATTTTCCCGAACGAACCTTAACAGCGTTGCCACAATCTTCGCTCTGGGGCACGAGGAGGCCCAGGCCCGCCATTGCCGGCCTGGAGGGAAGCCGGTAAACCAGATGGGCCCTCGGAAATTGGCGACTGCGCCACAGGACCGCCAAGCGGGACGGCCAAAACTGCGAAACCAGGATGGATTTAGTCGACCATGGTACGGCGGCGCATACTTGATGAGCCGGTCTCGCGACTTGCCATTTGGTCGCGCCGCGTCGCGTTTTTCTCGCTCGTGGCCACATTTATCGGCGTCATTATCGTGCGTTCGGGCGCGCTCGACGTCGTTCCAGCTGTCTCCACCCTTGCGGGTGCTTTGGCGCTGGCGGTTGTCGCTATTCTGCTTGCCCTTGGGGCCGGCATCATGATCTGGAAGGACGGCCTCGGCGGATTCCGCCAGGCGGCCTCGGCAGTTCTCATCGGGCTCGCGCTCATCGCCTATCCGGCCTATCTCGGCGTGCGCGCCTATCAGCTGCCGGCGATTTACGACGTCACCACCGATCCGATCGACCCGCCGCAATTCGATGCGGTCGCGCGGTTGCGCCCGCGCGACGCCAATCCGGTCACTTATCAGGGCCTCTACGCGGCCCAGCTGCAGCACGTGGCCTACTCGGACGTCGAAGCGGAACAAACAACGGCGACGGCGCAGGAGGCCTTCGACGCCGCCATGAAGGTCATCACTAAGCGCCGCTGGCGCGTGGTTAATGCTCGTCCGCCGGCGCAGGGCTTGCCGCCGACCCGCGTCTCCAATCCGCGCGGGCCGCAGGACTTCTCCGCACGCGATGGCCTCATTGAGGCGGTGGCGCGTTCATTGATCCTCGGCTTCCGCGAGGATGTCATCGTGCGCGTACGCGCCACCAATGACGGCACGCGCATCGACGCGCGCTCTGCCTCGCGGTACGGCCGCAACGATCTCGGCAGCAATGCAACCCGCGTGCGCAACCTGATTTCCGACATTGACGATGTTTTGTCGGCGCCGCAGAAAAAAGAAAAAGAGGAAGAGAAGCCGCCGCCTAGTCAGCCGCCGGAGCGCAGTGGCCGATCCGCCAAGCGATAGGTGCCTTCGATCGAAGGGGGCCCGTCGGTCCTGACGATGCCGCGGGCAACGAGATCCTCCAGATGCGCCAGCGTCGAAAGCGCGGCGGCGCCCACGAGACGCGGATCGAGGCCGATATAGACGGCCTTCACGATGGTCGGGATATCGGCCGCGCCTTTACCGAGCCGATGCAGGATCGAAGTTTCGCGCCCTTGCCGGTGTTTGATCAAAAACTGTACATAGCGCTGCGCATCACTAACCGGAGCGCCGTGGCCGGGCATATATAACGGCTCGCTGCGGCGCGCGAGTTTGTGCAGCGAGGCCATGTAGTCGGTCATGGCGCCGTCGGGCGGGGCCACGATCGTGGTTGACCAGGCCATGACGTGGTCGCCGGCGAACAGCAGATCGGCTTCCTTGAACGCGTACGCCATGTGGTTTGCGGTGTGGCCCGGCGTCGTCACCGCCTCCATGGTCCAGCCGTCGCCGGTGACCACGTCGCCGTCGGCGAGATTCACGTCGGGCGCGAAATCCATGTCGGCGGAGGCATCGAGGCGGCGCGTCTCGCCGATGTGCAGCGGCCGCGCCAGCCGGTGTGCGCCCTCGGCGAACACCTTTGCGCCCGTCGCCGCCTTCACCTTCGGCACGGCGGGCGAATGATCGCGGTGCGTATGGGTGACGAAAATGTGGGTGACGGTCTCGCCGCGGACCGCGTCAAGCAACGCGTCGATATGAGCATCGTCATCGGGGCCGGGATCGAGGATCGCGACCTTGCCGCTGCCGATGATGTAACTGACCGTGCCCTTGTAGGTGAACGGACCCGGATTATTGGCGACCAGCGCGCGCACGCTCGGCGCCACCTGTTTGGCCTGGCCGGGCACCAGATCGAAACTCTTGTCGAACGGAACGTCGTCGCTCATGCGCAAGCAAATTGCACATTTCGCTTTGGCCGCCAACGCGCGCGGCTTCTTGGCACCGATGCGTTTTGCGCGGCTTTTGCGCGCCCGTTGTAAGCTAAGCGGGGCGGCGCGCAGCAATATGCAGTGTAGGGGGTGCCTAAAATAATAATGGAGCCCCGGTGCCGGGATCTCCGGGGCTCCAGCAATCTCATTCAGCACAGTGAGTGAGACCGAGATCGCAGTAATCATTATGCAAGGGGCGGGCCAACTCTGGGGACCAGCCGAAGCCTTATTGATTCTACTGGATTTGTGGCAGTCGGGCCGGAGCTGACCGTAGAGCGGGCGCGTTCTGGCTATTTTGCGGGCAGGGTGTTGATCCGCCGGTTCAAAACGGGGTCC
>JASHVC010000124.1 GCA_030039655.1 Xanthobacteraceae bacterium
TATTGCCTTCAACGCTGTTGACGAAGAGCCGGTCGACATCGTCTTTTTGCTTTTGCTTCCCGAGGCGTCCAACGGCGAACCCTTGGGCGCTCTCGCCTCAATCGCGCGCAAGCTCAGGAAGCCGGAAATCACGACAGCCTTGCGCCAAGCACGCGACGGCGCAGAAATATATCGAGTGCTGTCCGCCGGGTAACGGAAACGATGCGCAGTGACAAATTGGCAAAGGGAGCAATCAATGGCCGATGAACTCATCCTTTATACCAATCCAATGTCGCGCGGCCGCATTGCCCGCTGGATGCTCGAAGAGGTCGGTCAGCCCTATCGCACCGAAGTGCTCGATTACGCCACCTCAATGAAAGCACCGGCCTATCTCGCCATCAACCCGATGGGCAAGGTGCCGGCGCTGCGCCACGGCGATGTGGTGGTCACAGAGACGGCCGCTATCTGCGCCTACTTGGCCGATGCTTTTCCCGAGGCGAAGCTTGCGCCTCCGCCTAGTGATCGCAGGCGTGGCCCCTATTACCGATGGCTGTTCTTTGCTGCCGGTCCGGTGGAGGCCGCGATCAGCAACAAGGCTCTCGGCTTCGTGGTGCCGCCGGAGCGGGAAAGAATGATGGGATATGGACGCATCGAGAGCGTCATGAGCGCGCTTGAAGCGGCTTTATCACGTTCCGACTATTTGGCCGGCGACGACTTCACCGCTGCCGACCTCTATGTCGGTTCCGCGCTCGGCTTTGGCATGATGTTCGGCACCATCGAAAAACGCCCCGCTTTCGAGCGCTATTGGCAACGACTTAGCGCCCGCCCCGCCTGTAAACGCGCGAAAGAACTCGATGACGCGCTCACGCCTCGCCCCGCCGCAGGAGGCTGAAGGACTGCCGGCCACCCAATCGGACCTTGCCTTGTAAGGCGGAACGGTCGACGGTAAAGTTCGACTCGGGTGGGTTGGCGTTCTGTTTGGTGTGAGTGGCGTTATGGCTCCAGGGGGCCGGGGTAGTTTGCCGGGACGGCAGCGTAAACGCTCGCCCGCGGCGATAATCGTGCTAAGCGGCGCGCTTTTTGCCGCTGTGCCGCGCGGCGCGGTTGCTGAGACGATGGAATCGGCGCTGGCGAAAGCCTACGAAAACAATCCGCAATTGAATGCGCAGCGTGCCATTGTCCGGCAAACTGACGAGGGCGTGCCGACGGCGCTGTCCGGCTATCGGCCAACCATCACCGCTAACGCTTCGGTCGGACGCGAGTACACCGATACAAAGCAGACCATTCCCCCACTTCCTCCAGCCTTGCCGAACGGCGTGTCATTCGAGGCCAAAGGCCTGACCACGCCCCATTCGGTCGGTTTGACCGGAACGGAGACGCTCCTTAACGGCCAGCAGACAGCCAACAAAGTGCGCACCGCGGAAAGCCAAGTCTTCCAGGCACGCGAGACGCTGCGGATGATGGAAGAGTCGGTGCTGCTGTCGGCTGCAGGCGTCTACATGGATGTATCGCGCGATTCCGCGAACCTGGAAGTGCAGCAGAATAACGTTCGCGTTCTCCAGCGCACGCTCACGGATACAAAAAATCGATACCAGGCCGGCCAAGTGACCTCCACCGATGTTGCGCAGGCGGAAGCGCAATTGGCCGCGGGTGAAGCAACCTTGCACGCGGCCGAGTCCACCCTGATGACGACGCGTGCAAATTATCGCCGCATCATTGGCGTTGAGCCGGCGAATTTGACCGCCGCCTCGCCGGTAGATCGGCTCGCGCCGTCAACGCTGAACGCAGCGATCGCGCTTGGCATCGCGGAGAATCCGTCCGTGACGGCCGCCCTTTACGGCGTCGATGTTGCTCAACTGCAGGTGAAAATCGCCGAAGGGGCGCTGTGGCCGACACTGGTTGGACAATACAGCGTGCAGCAACAATACAACCCGCAACTGCTCACGCCCAACCTGTTTACAAATACGGTTTCCCTCAACCTGACAATTCCGCTGTATCAGGGCGGCGCTGAATATTCAGCGATCCGTCTCGACAAAGAAAATCTTGGCCAGCAACGCTTGAACGTCGATCAGGTGCGCGATCAGACCAGGGCGAATGTCGTGCAAGCCTGGGGCCAGCTGCAAGCGGCCAAGGCGCAAGTCGAGGCTGCGGTCCGCCAGAACGACGCCGCAGAGCGAGCGTTGACCGGCGTTCGTAATGAGGCGATGGCGGGCCAGCGCACCACCCAGGACGTACTCAACGCCGAGCAGGCGTTGGTGAATGCCCGGCAAAGTCTCTTGGTAGCGCAGCATGATCGCGTGGTCGCGTCATACAGCCTGCTGTCGGCCGTCGGCCACTTGTCGGCGCGCGAACTTCGTCTTCCTGTGACGATTTACGACCCGCAAGTGCACTATCATCAGGTCCGCGACAGCTGGATTGGCTTACGCACGCCAAGCGGCGAGTGAACTTGTGGCGAACGCCGCAAAAGTAGCCGTGCCATGCCCTCCTGAAAGCCGATCAAGCACGTCCAAACTGGTTAATTGCGTTGCGAACTGTTGCAAGTTCGCAACGCACCGTGCCAGACCTAGCTGCTCCGCCTGCTCCTATCAAAAATTCATTGACGGTTAACCATAAGGCGGAGCATTCTAACCTTACCGCAGGGGTGTTTGGGTGACGCCTTTGTTGGTCTGCGGGGGGCTGTCATGTGGTTGCGTGCGTTGGTTGCCGGCGGGATTCTCGTCGGCCTTTTGAGTGCGTGCGCCGTCGTCGATCCGGTCGACTCACGCTACGACACGGTCGGCCGCAGTTTGGCGAAGGGTCGCGACGAAAGCATTTTCTTAAATCTCGTACGCGCCAGCCACGACTATCCCCTAGCCTTTACGACTATTTCTAACGTCACTCCAACGATGACTAATACGTCCTCGTTCGCTCTACCGACGTTCAGCTTCGGACCGGCAAATTGCTTGCCTTCGCAGACCTTCAATGCCGCCGGTGCGTTAACAGGTCGTACCGCCGCGTGCACTCTTGCAACCGGAGTTCCTGGTGCCGGCACCCTTTTGAGCAACAACACGGCCTCGAACTCGACGGCGGTCAGCACAAATTTCAGCGTGTCGACGGAAGAAACTGGCAATTTCTATGAGGGGTTCCTGAAGCCTATCGATCTAATCACACTCGATTATTTCATTCGCCAAGACTATCCGGCCGAGCTCCTGTTTTGGTTATTCGCGGACTCATTCGAGATTGGTCCTATCGGGCATTCTATCGGCTACTTCTACAACCCACCGGTCACATATGGCTGCCCCCAAACAGTATTACTGGGGAAGCATCTGTGCTTTAAGGAATGGGTGAAGATAGCTGTGTTATCGGGGTTAACAGTTGAGCTGCAGTCGTTTCAAAAACCAAGCTCCGGCAAAAGCGAGGGTTCTGACAGCAAATCTGGCGGCAGTAGCAAGCCGCAAACAACAGTTGTTCCTCGCTTCTGTTTCAGCCCCCTTTTGGCTCGCAAGGCGGCCCTCGAGATGGGAGAGCAGGAAGCTTCGAGAGTAAATGGCCTGATTAGATCACTATTCAATCCAGCCAATGCCCGCCCGATCTGCGGGACCCCGTGGAACGCGCAAGCTGAAGCTAAAAAACCTCAGTCCGATACGTTTTTGTTGACACCCTCACCTGATCTCCAGTTTCGGATTGTGCCGCGTTCCGCATATGGTGTCTTCGAATTTCTGGGAAATTTGATGAAGGTTGAGCAAGGGAATCTGCAGCCATTGCCGGGCATTACCTACATTCCGCCAAATCCATTCGAAGACGAGACCGGTTCACCGACACTAGTAACAACCACGCCAGACAAAAAACTTATAACCGTTGTGGCGCAGGCTGACGAACGCTGCTTCTCCCATACTTGGTTCTACGATGGCGAATATTGCGTGCCGGAAAGTGCGACAAATACCAAACGTATCTTCAGTCTATTGTCACAACTGATCGCGATCGAGACTACGGCCAGCGATCTCGCGATCACGCCGGCTGTGAGGATCATTCAGTAGTCAAAATTGGGCGCCCTTATCCCAAATGGCCTCTCGGGGCTCATCCCGGAATAATCGGTAGCAACAGGTGCGACGAACGCTGCCGGTCGTCATAGATCTTGTGCAGCACCGTTTTGCTCGAGCAACTGTGGTAGGGCACGTACTCGGCATTGGTAGGGCCGGCGACGCCGGTCGGGAGGCCCAAACTGGTATCACCTCGATCTGATATTTGATGCCGTCACGCATCAGAAACATGACGTCGAGGTCACGCCGCGTCGACGAATAGACTGACGTGTGATCGTAAGTCCATCCAGGGGGTCGGCGGCCCGGAGTAGAGGTCGCGATATCTCGGCGCTCACAACTCCCCTCTCCTGCACGTTCGCATGCTCGATTCAACTTCTTGCTTTGTGCTAGTTACATACGCGCACAATTCTCTATTGTGCTGCGGCGCATCTATCAAGCCGCGCCGAAATCCAGATTGAAGACATACGGGAGGAGCGAGGATGGAACTGAAGTCGACACGCCGGATCGTAACGGGGCACGACGCTCAAGGTAAGGCAGTGGCCCTTTTCAACGCCCCGGTACGGGCAAAGCAGCGCAGCGCCGGCGGCAACGGCATGACGATGATTTGGGTGACAACGGAGTTTCCCGTGGATGTTGCCGTTTCCAACGACCGCGCGCAGATGCAAGTCGGCGTTCCTCCTCCTGCCAACGGCACCATATTTCGCATCGTAGATTTTGCGCCGACGCCGACTGGCGGCTACGGCGCCGTCGATCATCATCAGATCCTGCTCGCCATGGGCATCGATCCGGCAACGCAGGGCTATGCGCGCCACGAGAATACCCACCGGACCAAAACCATCGACTACGCCATCGTACTTGAGGGCGAAATCGACATGCTACTCGATGACACTGAGGTGCATGTGAAAGCCGGCGATGTCCTCGTGCAACAAGGCACCAATCACGCGTGGGTCAACAACAGCGGCAAACCTTGCCGGATCGCCTTCATCCTGATCGATGCCAAGACGCCGCCGGCGTGGAAGCAAGGCTGGAAAAAGTGACGGCGCGCGTTCACAAAACGGCGCTTCAATGACTTGACGTCGCTGCCGAGGGACGCCCATTCTTTCGCTAAGACTTCCTCGCGTGACTGCGAACAGTACCACCCATCGGAGATGCAAATGAGCTCTCTCACGCTGGACCTCGGCCGCTTCGTCGCCGATCTGAGCTTGCGCCAAGTTCCGTCGGAAGGCTGCGCGACCGCGCGCACAGGGATCGCCGACTGCTTTGGCGTTTTGGTGGCCGGAGCGCGTGACCCGGAAATTGGTCTCGTCGATCGCGAGTTGGGCTCAAGCAGCAACGGGGCCGCGGCATCCTCCGCATCGCTTATCCCCTCGGGCGAGCGGCGCAGCGCGGAAAGCGCGGCGCTCGTCAACGGAGTGGCCGCCCATGTGCTGGACTATGACGACGTCAGCCTCGACGGCCATCCCAGCGCCGTCCTCGTGCCCGCCATCCTTGCGCAAGGTGAGGCGAGCGGAGCAAGCGGTGCGGAGATGCTTGCGGCCTACATTGCGGGATTCGAGGTGTGGGCCGAACTCTTGGCACGCGAGCCGACACCGCTGCACCGCAAGGGCTGGCATCCCAGTTCGGTGTTGGGCACCGTCGCCGCAGCGGCGGCCTGCGCCAAACTGCGCCGCCTCGATGCAACCTGTGCGGCGACTGCGATGGCCATCGCCGCTTCGATGTCTTCAGGACTGGTGGCCAATTTTGGCACCATGACCAAATCCTTCCAAGTTGGCCGGGCCGCGCAATCCGGTGTGATCGGCGCGCATCTGGCGCAAGCCGGCCTGACAGCTTCGCTTGACGCGCTGGAACACCGTTCCGGCTTGTTGGCGGCCCTGTCTCCCGAAGGAGAGGCCGAACTTGATCGCCCATTCGTAGCCGCGGACAAGCAATGGCACATCGTTGACGAGGGATTGAACATCAAGCGCTATCCAATCTGCTATGCGACCCACCGCTCGATCGATGCGGCACTCGGTTTGGTCGAGCGCTACAACCTCTGTCCCATGGAGGTTGAAAGCATTCACGTGTCGACCGGGAAGACCCAGTTGCTCATGCTACGCAACAGCCGGCCGCAAACGGGGCTCGAGGCGAAATTCAGCATGCAGTTCGCCATGGCGGCGGCGCTGGTCGCTAGAAAAGTCGGCCTGTCCGAACTAACGGACGAATTCGTCCAGCGGCCGGAAGTGCAAGCCATTTTCCCGCGGGTGTCCTTCGCAACGACAGACGCGACCATGGAGGGTTCCGCTTTCGCACCCACCGACTCCGTCGAAATCACGACGCGGGCCGGCGAAACGCTAAAGAGCGGCCCGGTCGAATATGCCAAAGGCAGCCACCAGCACCCGCTGTCCCGTAGCGAGTTGTTCGCAAAATTCGCCGACTGTCTCGGGACTCAATTCCAAGAGTCGAAAAAATCGCGCGCCTTCGAGAATCTGATGATCTTCGATCGACTTAATGGTCCAAGCGATCTTGTGCTTCAGAGCTAATGAGCGTGAATATCGCTTATCAAGCCCGCATAGGTCTGAGGCAGACTCCTGTCTGGACCTTGGACTTAGCGCACTTGGGGTAGATGGAAGCGATCTTACAGCGCGTCCGGCGAGCGTTGAACGAACCGGCCACTACCATCAAGCAGTTTGAGATTGTTCATGATGGTCGGGTTACCGGGCTCTCGCTTATAGGCCCGCAGGAAATATTGCCGCGCGGTCTTCAGATCCCCGCGCAACATGTACGAATAGCCTCGGTTGTTGAGAAGTGCCGTCGTTTCGCCCGCAAGCTGGATGGCCGAACGATAAGCCCGGTCGGCAAGGTCGAAGCGCCCCAGACGATCATAGCTGGCAGCCAGCCCAATCCAGGCCGATGCGTCCCTCGGGGCCTTCTCGACCGCGTCACGGAAGTAGCGCTCGGCTAGGCCAAAATTACCGCGATTGAAGTACTCCATGCCCAGTCGCAGGGGCTCATCGGAGGGATAATATTGCACATCGGCATTCTCTCGGATGGTCGGCGTCTTGAGCGGAGGAACGCCTTCCTGCGTATCAGGTCCTGCGGCAGCAAGCTCAACCGGGGGTGGAGCCCCGGGTGCCTCCGGCAACGCCATTTTCGCGGAGACCGCATCCGGACCCGCCATCGGCTCGTCAGTAATGCAGCCGGCAAGAATAACCGCGCTGACAACGAGGAAGGCGCCAGACGCAATACAAGACAATCTTTGCACGCGCATCACGCTACCACCCAGACCCACCACAACGCTTACTAACTTACCGCACCGGTTACTGAATCACTATAGGCGACAGTTCCCTCTGATACCGTGGCATTTCGGCAACAACTCCGGAAATTCAACAGGTTATCCCGGACTTATCCAAGGGTTATCTACCGGAAAATCTCTACGATTTTCAGGGCGATGGGAAGGACGATGACCATTAGGACTACGGGAAAAATGAACAACGCCAAGGGCAGAAGCATCTTCACGGATAGCTTGTTCGCCTCCTCTTCGGCACGAAGCATCCGCTTGTTCCGCATTTCGTCACTGAAGACCCGTAGCGCATCGCCGACATCACTGCCGAGCTCGGCCGATTGGCGCAATACGGCGACCAGAGAACGGGCCTCGGGGATCATGAGACGCTCAGCGAGAGTTCCCAGAGCTTCTACGAACGTCCTCCCTGCCCGCATTTCCGCGCCCATGACCGCCAAGTTGATCCCAAATTGGCGATTACGTCTGCCGATCTCTGGCGTGATGCGGCCCAACGCGCCCTCCAGGCTCAATCCGGCATCGACGCAGACCGTCAGCAAATCGAGGAAATCCGGGAAGACGATCCGATACTCGCCGCCTAGCAGGCGCTGCCGGCGCGCAACGTAAGCATCGGGCCCGATTACGCCCAAGCCCATGGCCATGAAGATCACGATCGCGGTCGTCGCAAACTTCATGTTGTGAGCAAATATGGTGACCAAGAAATACGCAACCACCGGCAACAGCACGACCGCGGCCAGACGCCAGAACACGTAGAAATTAATGGCGTCCCTGCGAAAGTATCCAGCGCGGATCAGGTTCAGCCGCAGCTGACCGCGCAACGTATCGTCTACGCCGAAGCGCTTCTCGTCAAAATGGCGGGCGACCAGGCCCGAGATTCCGCTCGCCGCTGAATTGGAGTCGCCGCCGATTTCCTGGACTGCGGGAAGGCGGCTGTAGAGATGGACGTTGCGCAGATAGTATTGGCCGATCACGTAGGCGACACAGCCCGTGGCACCAAACGCGAGCAATCCGACGAGGAGGGGTGTGAGCTCAGTCATTTGTCTAATACTTGAAGTTGACCATGCGATACATGATGAGGTTGCCGACAGCCAGTAGGCCAAGCCCGATAATCACTGCGGGCTCAAAGATTGTCGACGTCTTGATTGAGTCGAAGTATTTCGCGGAAAACAGATTGATCACGAAAATCAAAAGGAATGGAAAAGCCGACAAGAAAATTGCCGACGCCCGGCCTTCTGCACTCAGTGCCCTGACTTTCAGCCGCATTTCGGCCCTTTTGCGCATCAGCTGCGACAGGCGAGCTAGGATTTCAGCAATATTGCCGCCAGTCTGCGATTGAATGCTCAATGATACAGTTAAAAACAGCAGGTCTTCCTGACCAACGCGGCGATAAAGATTCTCCAGCGCAGTGCGTAGTTCTAACCCGAACGAAAGTTCGTCAGCGAGCATGCCGAACTCCGTCCCTATGGGATCGGCCATCTCTCGCGCCACCAGGCCAATCGCGCTGGAAAACGGCAGGCCGACGCGGACACCGCGGATGATGATGTCGATGGCGTCAGGCAACTGCTCCGTGAACGCAAATATGCGTTTGCTGCGCGCCATGGAAAGATACAGGACCATGGCGGCGGCCGATGTAAAAACCGCCAATATGATCGCCAGAAATCCTGCGCCCAGAAACGAGCTCAATACGAGGATCAGCGCTAGTGACAAAGCCACGAACACCAGAATCAGGGTGGTGCGCTGCACGCGCAGCCCCGTCTGTGTGAGCCAATCGCTCATCCGGCGAAGAGTGGGGCTGCTTTCTTCGCGAAAGCCTCGCTCCCGCCGCAAGGTTTCCAGAACGGCTGAAGAACTTTCGAGGTTCTGAGCAAGATCGAGGCGCCGGTTGACAATCTTGTTGGCGCGACGATTCAAAATAAAGACCCAATAGACCGCGTAAGCGGCCAGACTCGCCGCCGCGAATATCAAAGCAAAAATGACCGAAAGATCGCTCACCTCATGTGCTCCTTACAGCCGGCGACCTGGCTCGAACAGTGCATTCGGCAATTCAATTCCGTAGGGCTTGAGGTCCTGCAGAAACTGCGGCCGAATCCCGGTTGCTTCAAAATGACCGACCAGATTTCCCTTAGCGTCAGTTCGTTCTTTTACAAACTTGAAAATCTCATGCATCTGGATGACGTCGCCTTCCATCCCTCTGATCTCGTCGATGCTAGTGAGACGGCGGCGCCCGTCGGGCATACGCTGAAGTTGCATGACGATTGTGATCGCGGAAGCGATCTGAGCGCGGATGCTCGGGACCGGCAGCCCCATGGCGGCCATGGCCACCATCTGCTCAAGCCGCTTGAGAGCATCGCGCGGCGAATTGGCGTGAACAGTGGTCATCGAACCTTCATGACCCGTGTTCATAGCCTGAAGCATGTCGAAGGCTTCATCGCCGCGACACTCGCCGATGATTATGCGATCCGGCCGCATACGCAGAGCGTTCTTCACTAAATCGCGCTGGCGAACTTCGCCCTTTCCTTCGGCATTGGGCGGCCGCGTTTCCATCCGACCGACGTGCAACTGCTGCAACTGCAGTTCCGCCGCGTCTTCGATGGTAATCAAACGCTCGTCGTCCGGGATGCAATCCGAGAGAGCGTTGAGCATTGTCGTCTTGCCGGTGCCAGTGCCGCCGGAAATCACGAGCGAAATCCTGCCCCGCACCGCCGCCTTCAGCAAGTCGGCCATGGCCGGACGAAGCGCATCGACCTCGATCAGGCGCTCGAGGTTGAATGGGCGCTCGGCAAACTTTCGGATCGACACCATCGGCCCATCGACCGCGATAGGCCGAACGGCCACGTTGACGCGCGAGCCATCGGGCAATCGTGCGTCCACCATCGGTGAAGCTTCGTCCACGCGACGGCCAATACCGGAGACGATCTTATTGATGATGCGCAACAGGTGCGCCTCATCCTTGAAACGGACGTTGGTGCGTTCCAATTTTCCGAACCGCTCGACGAAACAGAGTGTATGGGTGTTGATCAGAATATCGCTGACGGTCGGATCCTTAAGCAGCGGCTCGATCGGACCGAAGCCGGTCATTTCGGCAATCACTTCGTCGGTGAAGACATCGAGTTCTTTCTGGTTAAGGGCGATGCGCTCGGCCCGGATGTAGTTGCCGATGTATGCCTTTACCTGTCTGTGCAGCTCTTCGGACGAAAGCTTTTCCAGAAGGTTCAGATTGAACTCATCGATAATGAGACCGTGCAATTTGAGCTTTTCGTCGAGCAGACGCGGCCGACGGGCCATCAACTCGCCGTGAACTCTGTTAATTTCTGTCTTTGGCTCCTCTTGGGGAAGCTGCACTTCAGCTACGCTGACGGGCGGACGCGGATCATTCTTAGAGGAGTTGTTAAAGAGAAAACTCATGCAAGCCACCTGTTTCAGTCCGGGCGCGTGCCGCCTCGGCAACCCAAACTTAACTATAGCACTTTGACCCTTGCAATATAACGACCAAACGCCGTCGCCAACTTGAAATTAGAAATTCGGTAAAATTCGCTCAGTCGACACCTGACGTGCCGAGGTAACGTCAGCACAAAATTCCGCCAGCGGTACCAATTCATTCTGGAACTTTGCAGCGGAATTCCCGAGCATGATTGGAATGCCCATATTTACGCTCTCGACAGCTTCCACACGCTCGGAGACATAAAACACTCGCTCGTCCCGCAATACACGTTCCACATGTTTGCGGCGGGCAATCATCCCGATCAGCGTACGCTCGCAGCGATTAAGAGCGACCGCGATTTTAAGGGACGATGCGCCGCTCGAGCGAACTTGAGCCAGAGCTTCCGATGTCTGCCTCAAGCACGGGATTGTGTTGATCCCCGTAATCACCGCCGCATCGGACGCGGCGATCACTTGGGTTGTCCAAGGAAACCAAGTGAGGGGGTGATCGATGAGCACAAGATCGTAACGCCCAGTCATCATGTTGAAGAGGGCGTCCAAAGCGTTGACGTTGACGCGATCGGACGGAAACTTCGATCGGGGGGCCGCCAGCACATCGATCCCGCTTCCGTGGTGAGTTGTGTACGTTTCGAATAGGTGATCATCGAGCCGCTCGGGAGCACCGGACAAATCCTCGATCTGCAGGCGTGGCTCACTGTCTAGGTAATCGCACACGTGGCTGGTTTGAAAATCAAGGTCGATTACGCAAATCTTGCGGTGCTGCGTCTTCTTATCTTTTTTGAGATAGGCCGCTGCTTCCAGGACAAGAGTGGAATTGCCCACGCCTCCGGCACTCGGAACAAAGGATATGGTAACCGGCTGCCGTCCGGCGCTCGCTCGAAGCTGAGCGCCGTCAGACGTGACCTGTTGTCGCCGCCGCTCGATGATATCGGTCACCTCGCGCACGCCGCTCTTTGCCGACGCCCAGTCGGCTCCGCCGGTGCGCACGAGACGCTTGTAGTCGCTGGCGGAAATCTCGTCGCTAATCAAAACCAGAAAGATTTCGTGGCGATACTGTGCAGCGATATCCACCAGCCGATCAAAGTAGCCATGATCCTCAGAGGGGGCAGTTACCAGAACAATAGTCGAGTCGCGCCCGTTTGGCTTAGAACCGCCCTCGAAGACGCGCTTAAGGCTTGAGACCTCGATCAAGTCAGGGATTGCGGCGGGCAGCTCGCTTTCGACGGCGCTCCGCGTCTGTGCCTCGGCATTACCACGCAACAGATAGATTGCCATACAGTTGTATCCACGCCGGCCCCGAACCGAACGTCCACGTTCTGGTTCGAACCTGGACCCGTGACATCCTAACGGCCACGGCAGGCATTCAACTGTTCTACCCGCAAAGGAACGAGTAAATAAAGCCTCTCTCTGCTTATGGGTAAATGCTCGACGCTGGATGCTCTTTCTACGCCATTGCTAATAGCCGGACCCGGTACCCGACGCTGCACCCGAGCCGGAACCCAGATTCAGGTTAAAGGTCTGCTGCCCTGAGGACTGACCGCTGCCCGAACTACTGCCGCCGAACGGGCTCGGGGTTTTGTACATGCGCTCTACCGCACCCACAGACTCCGCCCCGTTGCCGGGAATGCGCGTATGACGCGCGTAACGCGGCCACGGATCGATGGTGTGGATCGCCGCATTACTATCATTTGCGTCACCGCCGGTAGGATTGATCCTGATGTCACGCTGGAAATATTCGGAGAACGGATTATCAAGGACCTGCGCACTGCATTGATATGGCAGAATCGCAGCGCCGACTAATCCGAGCATTAGCGCAAGCGGTTTCATCTGTGCCTCATTTCTTCGCGCTGGGTGGATCTTGCATCACGCCGAGCATGTAACCATAGGGTCCCTGCAGGTCGCCGCCGGTCGTCACATACTCGTTGTATTTCTTCCGCTGCTCCGTCTGCCCCATCAGGAAAAAGTCGACATCGTTACTGGGGACGGTCGTATCGAACGGAGTCGCCAAACGTGCGCCGGCCGGCGCCGGCTGAACAAGGCTCGGCGTAACTATGATGACCAAATCGGTTTGATCTTTCTGATACCCCGAGCTGCGGAACAATGCACCGAGCACCGGCACCGTGCCGAGCCATGGCACTTGGGCGATGTTGCGCTGATTGTCGGCCTCCAGCAGCCCGGCAATCGCGAAGCTTTGCCCATCGCGAAGCTCTATGGTCGTTGTGGCCGAACGTTCCGTTAGAGCAGGAACGGTGGTCCCGGAGATTGTCACTGCATTGCTGAAATCAAGCTCGCTTACCGTCGGGTTGATCGAGACATTGATGATTCCCTGATTGAGGACCGTGGGGCGGAACTTCAACTGCACCCCATATTGCTGGTATGTGAATCCTGCCGGAACGCCGACCGCAGAGGGTTGTGGTACGGGATACTGTCCACCCGCCAGGAAGCTTGCGGTCTCGCCGGAGATCGCAATCAAGTTCGGTTCCGCCAACCTTTGCAGCAGGCCTTTGGTTTCCAACGCCGTAATCAGAGTATCGATCTGAACGCCGTTACTGTTGACCACCTGGGCCAGAACACTCCCGAATGGCGCGCCGACATTGGTGCCAACCAGCGATCCCACAGCTTGAAATATACCGGTTCCGGTCGGGTTGCATGAGGTTGAGCTGGAGGCTCCATTTGTGCCTGAGCCTGTTGTTGTTAGGAACTGGCATGACAAAGCCGTGCTCTGCGCCGTGGATGCGGAGGCAACGCCACCGTAACCTGTCACCGCACCTTTACCAGACCCATTGAGGGCGGCCCAATTTACTCCGATCTGTCTGCCGGCGTTACGGTCAACCTCAAGGAAGCGAACCTTGAGCATGACCTGCTGAGGAGACGCTATGGTCATGAGGTTGACGACGGTGCATTTCAGACCCAAAGCTACCGCCGAGGCACCAGTGTAAGTGTTCGCTCCAACCACGGCTGTGGCGCCGGCCACGCCGGGTCCCGTAGCAAGCGGCGATCCACCAGGGGGTACTTTACCGCAGTTCTCCCCCCACGCTTCGGCGAGCTTGATCGCCCGATCAGCCGACAACGCATCGCTCGCCACACCGCTCA
Source organism: Xanthobacteraceae bacterium (assembly GCA_030039655.1). The sequence continues at coordinate 13,810 of JASHVC010000124.1, forward strand.
ATACGATCTGGCCATTGTCATTGCCGACGTAGATGCCATTGTTCCCGGTGGCTGCGCGAATCTTCGACTGCAAGTTCGCCGTATCCAGCCCAACTTCGATCTCGATCACCTTCATGAGCTGCAGGCTTTGGTCGTAGATCGAGACGCTTGTTGTCCCGACAGCCCGTGCCTGAATGTACAGTCGCTGGTCGGTGATCGCCCTGGCACTGACGACGTTTGGCGCATCAACCTGCACAGAAGAAATCGCTCTTGGCGTCGGAAGCGTGACCGACTTGTTGAGCGGTATGACCACGTGCTGGACAAATTCCGGCGCCTGGGCATACGCAGCCGAGAATGGTGGAACAGCACCAATGGCAAACAACGCTACCGCCATGAACAATGCGGTGGTGCGTCCGCAACAACGCGACGTCAGCGACTCTAAGGTACTCAACATCTCCCCACCCCGTATGTAACAGGCCGACCGGCGCTTCCCCAGCGTCGGCCGACCTCACTCTACCCCTATTCTCCCTCCGCCATTGCTGGCGTCGGGCTACCTAGTCTTCGCATCAATCGGCGTGTCGTATTGCTGCGAATTCATTCCCAACCAGATCGTGACCTGCCGCGCGCTCGGAGCCGGAGCTGGTGCCGACGCCGCCACCGGGACCACGGCCGGAGCCGCAGGCTCTGCGACCGGCACCGGTTCAAGCGCAGGCGGGGCAGTGTTCAGATCTCTTTCAGTCACGCGCCGAACTGTGTCGGATTTGGCTTCATCGGGCTGGCGCAAGATCAGGGACAGCCGTCCGATGTTGCCTGCCAGAAGAATCTTCTGCGCGTCCTCTTCGTTCACTTCAAGCGTCACCGCCTTGGCAATCGTCGGCTTGTCGGTGCGCTCGCCGGTGAGCTGATCGATCGCGAGGACCTTGGCGGACTGCAGGATGATGTCGGAATAGCCTTCTTTGGTCTTCGTTTCCGCTTCGGTGCGAATGAGGGCAACATCCACGCGGTCACCCGGTTGGATGAAGCCGGCAACACCGCGCACATCGTCCACGCGAACCGTCACTGCACGCTTGCCCGGCTCAAGGATCGTGGACAGCGTGGCCAGTTGATTAGGCCCGGTGATCTTGTCGCGAAGGATCGGCTCGTTGCGGGAGATCGCCGCGAGCGCCATGCGCTTGCCGTCCTTCAACACGTCCCGCTTGGTCGCGAACGCGCCCTCTGGAAGGCTCCCTGCGGTCCAGGGAATTTCGGTCAGGTTGTCGCCCGAGAGCACGGCCCCAAAGCTAAGGGGGACGCCGGCAACCACCATAGTGCCAACTGTGTTCGACTGGGCATGACTGACCAGCCAATTCCGCGCCAATAGCGCGGCTAACCCGCCCAGTACCAGGGCCACGACGAGGATGACTACATTATTGTTACGCATTCTACACCGCTACACACGCAACACGGATAAGCTTAAAACAAAACTAAGACAGCTTCCATTGTTAATTAAGCATTAAGCAGTCAGACACGCGTCTGACTGCTTCATGAGTGCTTAATTAGCAGCTGGAGCCGCCCAGCGAGGCGCAAGCCGAGCTCAACTTGGTCGAAACAGCCAAGCCCAACTGCGTCACAGCAATGATACAAACAACGGCAATGAGGCCGACGAGAAGAGCGTACTCAACCAGCGCGGCGCCTTCTTCATCCTTACGGACCGCGTTGATCAGCTTGAGAAACTTCGACATTACTAGAACTCCACAACACGTCCCCTCGGATCGCCAGGTTCTCGAGGGGGGACAATCCTCACACACTCCTGAAATCGGCAACAACTGCCAAGTCCTGAAGCCCTGCAACCCTGCTCCCATCATTTTACTGAAATTGAACCAAGTCAATACACGGTCTGTTAATCCCCAAGGCAAAGTAAACACAAATTGCGGCCACTCAGACTAAAATGGGGCGAGCTGGAAGCAGCAAAACTTGGTCGGCGATGCACAACAAAACGATAATAACATCAACTATTTACATCAACTTCTGCGACGCGCTTTTGACTCGAGAGGGCCGCCCGGCCGGGCATTGTTGACGGCCAATTTCCATCAACCCTAATCCGCAAAGTGCCCCTGTGCACAACGCTAACCAAAAGCAAGTCCGGGCCAAGTCGCGACCGTCATTTCTTCAACTAATCTTGGCTCCCACCCCATAAGGCTTCGTTTTATCCTTTGAGCATCGCGGCACAAGCCCCGTTACTAACCTTATTCTTTCCTCGTTACCCATCAATATTATCCATAGTCGACTGGCAGCGCGCGTCTGCAGTTAAGCCGCTTCGAACGGGTTCCCGCTTGACTCGGGGAGCCGGACGGAGCCTGCTTCTACAGAACCTGGGTTCGCGTTGATAACGCAGGGACGCCGCCTCGATCTCCATTCCCAGACGAGCTACTGAAAGGAAGTCGGGACCGTCACCCCAACAATGCCCATTTTGGCCCTGTACTTTGGGTTCATCTTTATAGTGGCCACCGGCGTGTTCTATTTCGCCGCTGAGTTGAGCGGCCGGGGCGCAGGCCGGGCCGTGCTGCTTTGCAATCAGGCGCCCGGGCTCTGCACCAATTCGCAGCCGCTCATCTCCGCGGCAGCACTCATGTTCGTCGCCTATTTGGTTTTGGATCGTCTGAACCGATAGTGGTCAGGAACCCTCCCGCTACCCCTCATCCACCGCCAACATTTGTTATCCGTTTGTCAGCACGCCGGCTGCAAGGCACCTGACACCTGTTGGGACCACAGGAACCGTTGTAAAGGCTGCGCTAATCCCCATCGGGTAGGATGTCAGGCTAGACAATTAACAACTCGCGCCGCGTCCTTTTCTTCCCCGGGGAACCTCTTGGTCAAGTCAAATAACAAGTTCAACGCAGCCGCGGCTCTTTCCTTGTCTCTTCTGGCTTATTCCGTTCTGCTGGTGGCAGGTCCATTTGTGCTGCAGGACGCCGACACGCTGTTGCACGTCCACACCGGACAATGGATTTTAGAACATGCGCGAGTGCCCACGGTGGACTTCTATTCCTATACGGCCGCCGGTAAGCCGTGGCTCTCCACGGAATGGCTGGGGGAGGTTATCTATGCCGTGGCATTCAATCTCGCCGGATGGCGAGGCGTAGCGATTGTCGGAATAGCGGCTTGCGCCGCAATAGTTGGGATATTGTGCTTTTATCTGTTGCAACATCTGCGCTTTACCATCGCGGTCGGATGGGCCGTCGCGGCGGCCGCGGCGACCAGCCCGCATTTCATTGCGCGGCCTCACATTCTTTCTTACGTCATTCTCGCCATCTGGATCATTAATCTGATTGACGCGTATGACGATGAAAAGCCCGATATTCCCCGGTTAGTGATTTTGGCGCCCCTGATGATCCTTTGGGCCAACATCCACGGCAGTTTTACGTTTGGGCTCACGCTACTCTACATCTTCACCGCTTTTTGTCTTTATAACTATTTCCTTCAGCGCGATTACGCCAAATGTCGGCGGCTTGCGATCGTCGCAGGTACAGTCACGCTTTGCTCGTTCTTGACGCCATACGGAATGTTACCGATCCTCATGACCACCAAGCTCGTGAGCATGAGGTTTGCAACGTCTTACATCATTGAATGGCAGACGCCGAATTTCCAGCAATCACTTTACCGTCCAATTTACCTGGTCGGAATCTTATCGGCGATTGCCGGCTTTGGCATTCGTCTGAGAGGAGCCAGACTCGCGGTTTACGCCCTCATCACATTCACGGGCCTGCGCTACATTCGCGGGCTCTTGATGTTTTTCTTTGTGGTCCCCATCGTTCTTGCCCGTCCTGCTGGTGCCTCTGCCTGGTTTCTTGCTCCTCAGCTCCTTAGGACAAAGTCCGGGGAAGGCGAAGAGTCATCCGATCCAATTCTGGCTTTCCTGCAGAAGCGATCCATCGCCATGGTGGCCGCCTTCGGCGTGCTTGCCACTGTGGTCACAGTGTCGACATGGTGGCGGGACGATATCATTCCACCGAAGGAAAACACGCCCGAAGCGGCACTCAACTTCGTCCGCAGCAAGAATATTACTGGCAATGTTTTCAACGACTACCAGTTTGGCGGTTATCTCATTTGGTCAGGCGTGCCGACGTTCATTGACGGGAGAGCCGAGTTGTTTGGCGACGACTTTGTGCGTCAATATGCTGAAACCGTTATGGTTGCCGACCTCAAAAAGGCATTGACGGTTCTGGACGACTATAAAGTGAACTGGGTCATTTTGACGCCAACAGAGCCTTTGAGCAAGGCAATCACGACCGGACCGTGGGACGAAATCTATTCCGATAAATATGCGGTCGTTTTCGTGCGGCGTCAGTAGCTGGCTGCCCTTGCTCAAGGCACTTTTGC
>JASHVC010000009.1 GCA_030039655.1 Xanthobacteraceae bacterium
TGACGATTGAAAGAAACCTGCTATCGCACTGGATCTGGTTTGTGCGCGGCGCCGTATGGTGGTTTCTCGCACCGCTCATTGTCAGCATCCTTCTGGTGGCGGGCGCGATTGTCATCAGCCACGAACCCGTGCTTGCCGCCTGGCCGTTCCTAGCCGCTGCCATTATTTGCGGGTTGTTGGCCTGGAGATTGTACAAGGACGAAGGCGCCGAACAGGCGCTCGCGTGTGCTGCCGCGGCTTCAGTGCTGATCGCAGTCGGTGCCGGCGGCTTTGTCATCCCAGCGCTTAGCCCGCTATTCCCTAGCCCGGCGCTCGCTCGCGTTATGCATGAGTCCAATTGCGCCTATCCGGTTGCCGCCGCCGCCGGATACGAGGAGCCGAGCCTGGTGTTCCTTGCGGGAACCTCGACCCGGCTCACCGATGCGGCCAGCGCAGCCGATTTTCTGCAGCAGGGCGGCTGTCGCTTCGCCTTCATCGAAGAGCGTCAGGAGCAAGCCTTTACGGCACGCGCGCAAGCAATCGGTCTGCGCTACGACCGGCGGGCGAGCGTCGATGCATTCAATCTCGGCCACGTGCAGCCGATCGAGATCGCCGTCTTTCAGTCGAAAGACGAACCGTAACGACGCGACACTCTGTCCCGGCTGTTATTTCAGCGGCGGCAAGTCGGCGAAGTATTCCGGGTGTTCCTTTTCCACTTCGGCCATGAATTGTGGCTTGAACAAAGTCGGCACGTTGAGCCTGGGCGCGCCCTTGAGCGTATTCATCAAGACTTCGTCCTCGGCGTTTTCGAACGCCCGCATCACGTTCGGCGACAGCCGCGGATCGTAGCTGATGTGGCGTACGCCCTTCTTGCCGATGGCCACGTCGGTGCCCGGCACCCACTTGGCAAAAATTTCCACGGCCTCGTCGCGATGATTACGCGTGTAATGGGACGATGCGGCGAGCCCGGCGGCGATGCTTTTGACCACAGCGGGTTTGCTCTCCACCGTCGGGCCGTGCGCGGTCGCCACCATCACGTACGACAGATGATGCCCGCCCCGGATCACCAGATATGAATCCGGCACCTCGGTCAGCACCTGCGTAACGTAGGGCTCCCACGACACCACGGCGTCGACCTTGCCCTCCTTCAACGCCGGCGCCAGGCCGAACTGCGACCAGATGTTCTCGATGGTCAGGTCCTCGTATTTCATCTTGGCGCGGCGGAGCACCATCTTGAAATATTCGTCGGAGGTCTGGCCGCGTGCGAGCCCGATCTTCTTGCCTTTGAGGTCGCCAAGCTTTCCAGCCTCGATGCCGCGGCCTTTCTTGGTGACGATGGCGAGCGGCTCGTCGGCGTTATCGCGGGTCGCGTCATTCATGATGAGACCGATCACTTGAAACGGCTCGCCCGCGTGCACTGCCTTCAGATAAGTGGTGGTGCTCATGTCGCCGATCTGTGCCCGGCCGTCATGCATGGCGTTGACCATGTCGGTGCCGGTGTCGACTACCAGCATTTTGGCATCGACGCCGTGCCGCGCGAAGAAACCCTTCTCGGCGCCGACGAACATCGGCAGATGGCCGAAATTGTTGCCGATCACCACATCGAGCTTGGGCAGTGCGGAATTCATCTATTCCTCCAAGTTTTTTGCGCGGTCGGCGCCGCGTCTATTGCCGAGTGGCAACGTCACGTCGTTGGGCGGCTCGCCGCGCCAGCCCGGCGTTTGCGCCGATTGTTGAAAGCATTCGGCACTAATCGGACAAAGTTTGGCGGCGCAACCGACAATAGCGTTGGAGACGAGCCGTCGCAACGCGCTCCGAGTTTGACTACCGCGCCGTATGCTTCTTGGTGTCGCGTACGGCTTAGTGATTTAGTGATGCACCAATGCATTACGGATCGTCGCAACAAGACCCTGCGCGCTGCGCCAGTAGAGCGGCCGCAGCGTGCTTTCAGTCTCCGCGGTCGGGTCCGACCATAGTTTGGCAAACGACATGAGCTCGGCCGCCGGCGGCCCCGCAGCGGGATGCAAAGCAAGACGTTCAGTCCCTTGGTCGCTCAAAACCGGGGCACAGGTTCAGACCGTCAGGCTTTTCCCGACGCGAGGAGTCACCCACCACCTCGAAGATAACCACGCAGCCGTCATGTCGTGGGCTTGTCACTGTCGCTTCAGTGCCGTTCATTTGAATTCGTCAAGTGTGCCGCAGTGCGCCGCACTCTTCACTTGTCAACGAGGAGCCGAAGGCGCATTCTTATTCTTGAGGATCATTCACCTGATGAATGTCCGATCAATCTATCTTCGCGGTCAATGGGGCTAGCCATGATGTCATTGGGGGAGCGAACCGTCCTGAAGCAGTTGCTCACAGGGCTGGGTGCCACGTTGTGCGTCGCGTCATTCTTCGCTTGGGATGGGGTGAAATCGGCCGGCATGGCTCAGCAGCCGCAGTTTGGCGACTTTTCCAATCGCTGTGAAGGAGACAGGGTACGGAGGGAGTGGCTTGAGAGGCATGACGCCATAGCGCGGACGCGATCGGCGCTAAGGGACATGATTGCGGCGGTTCATGACAGATACACAGATGCCGATTTTGGCTACGATCCGATAACGAACAAGAATAGAAGAAAAGAATTCAGCGACTCGCTTGACGAAGCAAATAGGCGCTTTGAGGAACTCATCAATGGCGCTGCGCTCAACAGCACGCCGGCATGTCACGTCTGCCAACTGTCCGGGATCTATGAAAAGGCGAGAGTTGTCGGCGAGGGCGACAAGGTGACATTGCAAGAGCTGGTACGGCTTCACGATCTGTGGGACGACCTTGCGGCAGACCAGGACCAAATTGACCGCAAAAGACGCGAATTCCAGGATCTGCACGATCGGAACAGCGAAACTGCAGACCGTTTGCGGGATACGATCGGCGCACTCGCGCGCGATATGGAGGATCACAAACGGGTGCTGGCTGATTTTCGCCACAGCCCTGATTGGAATCCCAATTCGCCGCGCATGGCCGCGGAAAGAGAAAAATATACTTGCGAGCGCATGTAAGCTTAGCGGCCGCGCCTAACGAGACGAATGGAATCGCCCTGACTTCCCGCTAAGGTCAGTCACCACACGCCCGAGTGCCGCACAAAGCACACCTTTGCGACGCCGCTCGCGAATGGGACGGCCTTCTTTTGGGCCTCTCTCTTCGGCGCATGGCACATTGCAGCCCTCACGCAAAAGCGAAAGAATCGGAGCCGAACATTTCGGGCGCGAAAGTTTCTTAGCCGCCAACGACAGGGGAAACGCCGATCGTCTTATGGCTGAGCGACCGGTGTGGACCTAGCACGCCTTGGCCTTGAAAGCGCACAAACGGACGGTTATCAAAAAATCTTACATGCCGGAAGGGAAACGGCGCATGGAATGCGGCCGTAGAGACCTTCTATCCGGCTCCCTGTGCTCGAATTCCGGTCTGGGAAGAGGCAGCGGCCTGAGTTCATGCAAGGCCTCCTGCAACAGGTCGACAAAGCGCGCTAGCTGCCGTGCCCGCTCCTCCGCGGCGGCGCGCTTCTCCTCCTCGGCAGCGTCGCGGCGGCCGCGAGCGCTGTCCATATCGTCATCCGCCTCGCGGATCTTCCTGTCGGCGTCGTGCTCGCGGCGTTCAGCGTCCGCAATGTTGTGCACGACATCGGATATCCGGTTGTTCAATTCGTCGAGCATGTGTGCCGGACTGGGCGGAAATACCATAGGCGGAGGCCCGTGATCGCGCTCCCTCATGTCTTCGGGGTGATGTTCGTCGGAGCGGGGTTCGTCGGGGCGATGTTCATCAGGACGATGTTCGTCAGGACGATGTTCATCAGAACGATGTTCGTCAGGCCGCCGCTCTTCGGGACGTCTTTCGCCGGGACGCCTTTCGTCACGGTGGTCTGGGCCTCCTTGTGCAACGTGTTCGCTCTGTGCAGTCTGCGCGGCCAACGCAGCCTGCGCGGCTAATGCGGCCTGGACGGCTAACGCCGCCTGCATGGTGGCGGCAACTTCCACGCTTGTGGCAGCTTGTTTGGTCGGCGCAGTGCGTTCGACTGGCGCGCCCGGTGCGGTTCGCGCGGCCTGCACGGCTGGCGCCGTCTGTGTGCCTCGTGGAGCCTGCGCGTTCCTTGCGGCTTGCGTGGCTTTTGCTGCTTGTGCGGGGCGCGCAGCGTGAGGGCCACTCGCCGCCTGCTCGGTCGGTCCGACCTGCGCGGTGCGTACGAGCTGGGCGGCCTTAGCAGGATCTTGGTTTGACGGGACAAGCACGCCCGACGTCAGCACTGCGCCAAACACCATGACGGACAACGTTCCGCGCATGACTGCTCGCCCCTTGGGGAACGAAACTCCCCTCTATTCCGCCCGACACTGGGACGCTCAGCCCGCCCAGCGCGTTTGTACTCTAAGCCGTTCAGACTCAACGTTTGAGTACGAAAGCCACGAACGGCAATGAAGAAGCGGAAATAAACCGCGAAGCTCCGCGGTCACTCGGCCCCATTCGAGTCGTTGGCACGCAGCACTAACACAATGATTTGGAACGCGAACATGGATGATCCGGTAAAATTGCGATTCGCGAAAGCGAGGTATCGGGCGTGCTGAAGGTACAGCGTAAGATATCCACGCTGTCCACAGCCGGGATTCGCCCGTTTAGCCCACGGATGCCCGCACATCCGTCCCGCTGGCGCGCTAATGCAAGTTTTGGCCGCGATGGAACCGCCATGGCAAAGGCTGGCGCTCAATGGGCATCCACTACGGCCCTGGGCCCAAACCCGCGAACGCGCGAGCCGTGAGAGATCGTTTGCTATGGCAACTGCAGTTGGCTGCGTGAAGTCGCAACAGCGACGATTCTCAGATCGGGTTTCAGATCGCGGGAAAGTCGGCGCTCATCGCCGCTGGCAAGTCACTGTATAAGACACTTCGCCGGGCCACAGCGAAATGTAATTGCGCACTTCGCTCTTGTGGGAATTACATTCATTCGCTGAAGCAAACGTGTATTCGGTAACTTTTATCGTCTGGATATGACCATCCTTCCACAAAAAGTGAAGCACAATGATCCATTCCATTATCGTTCACCCCCATGTCAGTTTGAATATCTGTCTGAACTGCTATTTCGGCTGCACGCCTCGCACCTGCGCATCGAAAAAGGCGCGCGCTTGCATCAAGGCGTCGGCCTTGGCGGCGACATTGGCGTTGACACTCTGCCGGCGCGGACCGGGATCGTCGAAGTCATGAGTGGCCCCGGGATAAAGCACGATGCCGATATCGCCACCGTGGGCGCGGCTCTTTTCGACGAACGCGGTGCAGCGCTTGGCCGACACTTCTTCGTCGGCTTCGCCTTGCAGCACTCGCACCGGCGCATACGGCAGATAGCCATCATCGAAAAACCCCTTAAGCCCGCACGCCGGATACAGCGCCAGAGCAGCGCGAAATCCCAACCGCGGCCCGCGCATCACCGCTCCGGGCGTGTCGGCCGCGACCAGCGCCATGGCGGCGAGCGTCGCACTGCCGCCGTTTGACCATCCCTGCAGGCCGATACGGTCGGCGATGACGTCGCTTCGCGTGCGCAGATACTTGACTGCCCCGTAAGCGTCGAACGGCCGCACCATGACTTCACTGACCGCCTCAGGACGCTCGTCATAACTGTGCTGCGGAAAGCCGCGCGGATAACCGCGCGGGCCGAACCCGTCGACCAGGATTGCCACATAACCCTGCGCGGCCCAGAGCTCGCCCCACATCTGATGCCGTTGCGAAATCGTCGTGGCGTCGTATTTGCCGTTGGCGAGGCTCGAATAGGCGCCCGAGCGGCCATGCATCATGACTACGGCTGGCCCAGGCCCGGCCGGATGATCGGCATCGGTACGCGGCACATAGACATAGCCGACCAGCGTGGTGCGGTCGTCGAGACTGCGAAAGGTGACACGATCGGGCAATGCGCTCTGGCCCGTTGCGCTTTGGGCTATGGCGGCGGGACACCATGCCAAAACCAGCGCCGCCATTGCCGCACGCATCGCAGGTCCCCGGATATCAGCCGCAAGCCTGCACGGCACTGCGATACGGTCTCGCGCTCTTCGATGATATGTTCGCACTACCACGGTGGCGATTTATGGTTCATTAACATCGGTAGCACTCCGAGAGGAAGCCCGTCAGGGAGACAATACGGAAACGCAGCAATTTCCGCCGCCAGTATCGCTACCGCTTTCCACATGGAGTCGCGACTAACCTTCGGCATTGCGTTCGCCACGGAGCTAAAAATCATCGCATGTTATGTGCGTGGCCTCGCCCGCCTCCGCCAAGAGTAGGCGGGTCAGACGTCCGACAACCAGCCTTGCGCGGAAGCGTAGCGTACCAGCTCGACACGAGTCCTGAGCCCGAGTTTCTCTGACCCTCGCACCCGGTAGGTCTCTATGGATTTGATTCCCACGTTGAGCTTTCGCGCGATCTCTTTATTGGTAAACCCGAGTGCCACGAGTTTAAGAACCTCGGCCTCGCGTAGGGTAAGTGGTAAACCGCTGCCATAGCTCGTTTGCCGCTGGGGACGTTTGGACGTCGCATCGAAAACGAGATTCGCGATTGCCGGATCAACATAGAGGCCGCCAACGATCACTGCACGAATGGCCTGAATGAGATTTTCCGCAGCGGATCGCTTTAGTACGTAACCCCTCACTCCGGCCTCAAGCGCCTGCTGCACGTAGGCTCTATCCTCGTGCAACGTGAGGACAAGAACTTTCACCGCAGGCATTTCCTTACCGAGACGGCGGCTGACCATGATGCCGTTCAGTTCCGGCATGGAAATGTCGATTACGGCGACATCAGGCTCCCGCTCGCGGATGACCTTCAACGCCGCAAGCCCGCTCGATGCTTCGCCGACAAGCTCCAGATCAGGCTCCGCCTGGATCAGATTGCGCAAGCCGCCCAAAACAATCGGGTGGTCGTCAGCGAGCACGATGCGGGACTTTTTGCTCACTCGGCGGCTCTCTTCGGCTCCAGCGGAATGCGCGCGAAGATAGCGGTTCCCACTCCAACCGAGGATTCAACTTCAAATTCTCCGCCGATCAAGGTCAGCCGTTCGCGCATGCCCGGGAGACCGAGACCGCCATTCCGCCGACCCTTCGGCTGAGATGACCAGTCGGTACCGAATCCGCACCCATTATCTTCGACAGTCAGCCGCAGATTTTGCCCTGCGCGGTCGATGACGATGCTTACGCTGGTCGCCTTCTGCGCGTGCTTGACCACATTGGTCAGCGCCTCCTGTACCACGCGATATACCGTGGTGGAGACCTCTTCAGAAATATTCCCTGCTTCGATGCCGCTGCAGTGGAAGTCCGCTTCGATGCCGTATTGTGCACTCCATTCCGCGATGTAGTCGCCAAGGGCGCTCTGCAGGCCGAGTTCGTCTATCGAGGGCGGGCGCAATTCCCAGACAACATGATGCAGAGCCTGCCCGACGCGGTCCAACTGCATTCGAACCAAACGAAGCCGCGTCCGATCGGGTTCGCTCACTGAGTCTTCGTAACCTTTGAGCTCCAGCATTACGCCGGTCAGACTCTGTCCGGTCTGATCGTGCAACTCGTGGGCCAGGCGCAGGCGTTCCTGCTCTTGCGCCTGTATGAATCGGCGGCGGAGATCATCACGTTCGGCCGTAGTCGCATTTAGCTGCCTTTCCTCAAGTCTTCTTCGCGAAATGTCGATGACCGTAATCATGACCAGCTTGTCGGCGCCCGAATTGATGGGGTTGAGGCCTATCTCCACCGGGAATTCGGTGCCGTCTTTGCGTAACCCAAAGAGATCTCGTCCCTCGCCCATAGGGCGGGCCTTTGGATCAAGCGTAAACACTTGCCGCAATCCGGTATGGCCCCCGCGAAATCGTTCGGGGATGAGGATTTCAACCTGTTTTCCAATCAGCTCTTCGGCTGCGTAGCCAAACTCGTCTTGTATTTGTGTGTTCAACAGTACAATGCGACCCTGATCGTCCACCACCATCACGCCATTAGGCGCGGAATCGAACAAAATCTTGAACTCTTCGCGAGTCGGATTGCGGTCGATGCCGAGCACTCCGCTCGAGCGCGATATCCGGCCGCCCCAGGTGTAAGCCAGGCCGATCGCGACAAGAAAGAGCATGCTACCTGCGGCGGCGACGCTGGTTATGGCTTGCCTCATCGGCGCCTCCAGCACGCGGTCGGGCACACCGGTGGAGATGATCCAACCCAGCGGGGCGGAATAGCGATTGAACCCGTGGAATGCCTCGCCTTCGCGATTGACGCCAATGGCGACGCTTTGCATTTCCGTCGGTATGACCTGCGCCCGCTTGCCTACGTATTCGCTTTGTTTCGACGAGCGCGCCACAAAGGTCCCATTCCCGTCAAAAACGCCAATGACTTGATTGGCGCGAATATCCAAACTTTCCAAAATATCGACAAATGTTTGCAGGTGGATGCCGGCGGATAAATAAAAACGTAAGCGACCGTCGCGAAGAACTGGAACCACCGCAGCCACCTTGTATGCATTGGTGTGCTTCCCCAAAAATACATTGGAGACGATCGGCTTCCCGGATTGCAATAACGATTCCTCAACGGCGGTGAGACGTGGAATCTCACGGTCAGTGAGCGAACCCCCCCAAGGCAATACAGTATTGAAAAGCTGTTGGGCGTTTTGAGCATCACTTAGGACGATGACCACACCGAGCCGTCGCGAGACATCCGCTGCTTCGCCGTAGAACCCTTCGAGGTTCTCGACCGCCAACAAACTCGAGCCCGCTAGTGTAAAAAGTACATTTTGGATTGCACCGGTCTCGCGCTCGATTGCTGCCGTCGCCTCGCGCGTTAGATTCTTCGCAGTTTGTTCCAGCTGGGCGCGCTCCAAGCGCGCGGAACGGATGGCCAAAGCGCTTGCCAAGACTAATGCCGGCACCAATACGACGCCGAGAATCACAAACGCATAGGCCCGAGCCGCATTTACGCTGCGCAAGAGCAAGGCAGCACGCAGTCGCGTCAACATGCGGGCGTGTCCGCCCGCGGTGGCCGAAGATTTTCAGAATGCGAAATAGAAATTTGGGGCATCTGCGCAGCACAAGCACTATCTATCCGCCGGCGCACGGCGCCGAACTCGGCACCGAAGCACCCTAATAAGCCCACTATAGCATTCGCATCGATTCTCTGCACGGAACTGGCTCTGGGCACGCCAGAAGGCGGAAGTCAGGAGACCGCGCCGGCAAACACGCGTCAGACGACCATGAACGCAAAACACTTCAGCACGCCGAGTTGGATTTCAGTGATTTTGGCTGATGAAAGAAGCCCCGGCCCACGGGCGTTTCTGGGGGCCGCCACTTCTTCGCCATGAGCAGAGCCGCGAAGAAAGTCTTGGCATCGCGGCATTCGCGCCTACGCATCCTCGTCGCGAGGCGGATAATGCACCACCGTCGAAGGAAGCCCGCCCGGTGGGTGAATGGGGTTCCGAGCGGGGCCTTCCCCCAACCTGACGGTGGTCCGCCGTTACGGGATCGCCCCCGCTGGCGTAAATGCAGCATAAAATTCGGCGTGCGTGCAGTACGTCAGGATTGGGCGCAGTCGCGTCAGGGAAAACCCTACGAAGGATCGGATCACAATGGCGCTGACCACATTCCGCAATCGCATGCTGATAGTTGTTTGATTCAGACAGGATTGGATCGGCAAATTAGGGTTGATCTGACGACGACGGTTAATCCGTACGGCTGTCGGGGCTTACCTTACAGACAGCGCAAGTGAGTTTGGATCAATTTCAATTTGTCATGCTGGAGTTTAGCAAATGTCGAGCGCATTGAGGTTGATCAGCGCAATCATCAAGAACGAGGAAGGCGCGGCGCGCTGGTCGAATATGCTCTGCTCGTCGGCCTGATCGCCGTTGTTTGCATTGTTGCCGTCACGCACTTGGGCCTCGCCGTTTCTAGCAAGCTGAGCACAGCTTGCGCATCTCTGGGCGGGCATAGTTGCTAACGATCGAGTTGACGTATTTTTGAAGAACCATTTATGAGCCCGACTAAGGTCGAACGCAGTTATTCCGATCCGACAGCATTTGATCAAGCTCACGAACTAGCAGGCATCGAGGCTCTGCGGTTCCTTTGCGCCTTTACCGTTCTCATTTGGCACTATCAACATTTTTTCTTCATTGGCGCAGTCGAGCACACACAGGCGCTGAACATCCGGCCTATATTGCCAGCCTATTGGATACTCCAATTCGCTTACGAGAAAGGCTGGTGGGCGGTTCAGATATTTTGGTGCATTTCCGGCTATATTTTCTTTTGTCGGTACGCCCAAAAAATTTTTGATCGTAGAATCGGAGCAATTGAGTTTGCGACACGCCGCTTTTCAAGATTGTATCCGCTACACATCGTTACCCTAGCGCTGGTTGCGGTGCTGCAATACGTATATTTCCACTCACATGGGCACACCTTCATCGTCTCCAACAACAGCGCCGGTGCGTTTCTTTCGCAACTGCTCCTCGCTTCGAGCTGGTTCGATTGGCAGGCAGAAAGCTTCAACGTGCCTATTTGGAGCGTTTCCGTCGAAATCCTGGTCTATTTTGGCTTTTTTTACACTATGCGAGCGCTCCGACCGAACGCGGTAGTCGCGATCGCTGTAAGCACCGGGGCTTTCGCGCTCCTCTATGGTGGCCTGTCGCTTTTTCACATGCAGACGGTATGTGAATGTGCGGCTCTCTTTTTTGCCGGTGGCGCGGCTCAATTGCTATCGAGGCAGCGCTTTGTATTTCTAGGTTCAGCGTGCGTAGGCACGGCAGTGAGCGCTTTGATTGCTGTTGACGCCATTCATATGGATTTAGGCGTGTTTGCAATATTGGCGGCCTGCCTTGTTCTATCCTTCGCACGCTTTGGAGAAATGAAATCCGGATCTATTCTTAGACGCTTCGCATTCTTAGGAAACGCGACGTATGCATCTTATCTGATGCATTTTCCAATCCAATTAGGAATGGTGATTTTCCTTGATGCCGTGGGCTTCAGCCGTACTGTTTTCTTCAGTCATGTTGCCCTCGTCGTTTACTTGGCTGTCGTTATCGGCATTTCCCTTGCGGTCTTTCATTTGTTCGAATTGCCCGCGCAGGGCTGGCTAAGAAGCCACGCGTTCAACGCCTCTTGGGATTTTGGCAAGCGCGGCCAGACGAAAATGGCCTAACCGGGTTCAAGACGTAAACGATGATGGAAGAGCCGGTGCCTTGCCGCTTTGTGTATGCCTGGGCGAACGTCGCAAAGGAAACATTGTACGCATCGAAGGGTATATCAGCAGTTGGGCCGGAACTCACGGAGCTCGCGCTCACGCAGAGGCGGCGGGTACGCAGGCTCGTACAGCGGTGGGCAATAGTGGTGGAATACGGGAGCGGGTCGGAACCACCAACGTCTTCGTCTCCATTCCTCCACTGATCTGGGAGGAGGTGGCGGTCTGAATTCGTGTAAAGCATCCTGCAGCGCGGCGATGAAGCGGCCTTCTTCACGAGATTCCTCGTCCTGAGCCGCGTGCTTCTCTCCCTCGGCCGAGATCCTATCACCTCTCAACTTGTCGATCGCACTGTCGGCGTCGTCAATTTTTTTCTGGGCATCGCGCGCGTGGGCCCGGGCGTCCAGGATTTTATGGACGATGTCCGCAAGTCTTGCGTTAAGATCTTCCAGCTCAGGTCCTGGCAGCGGCAGCCTTCTGACCCTATCCCACAGCTCCATTGGGAGATCAGATCCCCTTGCCCTTAAATCTTCGGGGCCTGACCTCCCGTCCGCCTCTGCAAGCTTGCCAATACTCTGCCCGGGACCATCGCATCCCAAAGAGCTTCCGTTGGGACATGCTGCATCCGCGGGACGGTGAGCCGCGATCAAAAGCAAGCTTGCCAGAATTGTGCTCAACGCCAACACGGGGGATTTTGTGCGCATGACCCACCCGCTGTTAGGGAAGTCAGAGACCCCCCGAAAAATCCGATGTTGACGCTTCAGACAGCCATAATCACCCGATCAACGGAGACATCCGGCACGCACTAAGAGGTGTTCCTTTCTGATTTGCCGATTCGGGTCAACGGCCGAAACACGTTATCCCCCGGCCCAAACGATGACTGTTGAGAAACACGGGCGCATCGTCAAATCGTCAAAAGAGCGTCTGATCAATCGTCAAAGAATTAATCGGGCGCTTTTCGTTCGAGATGCTCCTTGGAGATGCCAAGCCATTGAGGCTGCTTGGCTTTCCGCCGCACAGCAGCGGCAAAGCGAAGAAACCGCTCCTGCAAGGGCGGCAAAATAAAAGCGTCGTGACGACACGCCGGAAGCGGGGAGCGAGGTCCGGTCCTCTTGCGACACGCGCCACCAGTTCGTCGACGCGGAAGTAGCAGCGAAGGGTTCGACTGGCTGTAACCGAGGACGATGCCTTTGCGGCGCGAAACCGCCTAAGCGCTCGACGACGGCCTCGCCAGCGACTGCACCGCAGCAAAGAGAGCGCGCACGTGAGTCTCAGAAACATCGCGCGTGATGAACACCACGCGGCTTGTGCGGTTCCCATCCGGCCAGGCTTCAAGTTCGACAGGCGGATGGGCGAGATGCTGCACGTACTGAATCACAACGGGCCCGCGGCAGCCTGCTACGTTGAGCAGACCTTTCACACGCAGCAGGTCAGCGCCGCGCAGCGCCGTCAACGTCTCCATGGCGCGCGAAAAAGTCTGCCATTCTATCGGCGCATCAGTCTCGATAACGAAACTCGTTATGCCATCGGAGTGTTCGGCTTCGGCGACGAAGCCGCTGCGGTCCGCCTGCGCCGGCGCAATCATGCGCTCGGGATCGAGCCCGCCCGCAACCGCAATGTCGATCGCGGCGCGCGAGTTGAGCTGCTGCAGGCGCCGCGTTAACTGCTCGACCGCAGCGGCGTCCGCGAGATCTGTTTTCGAAATTACGAGGCGATCGGCGAGGATCACCTGCTTGCGCGCTTCGGCGGCGCTATCGAGATTCACTTCGCCACTCACGGCATCGACCACGGTCAGCACAACGTCGATATGAAATTCACCGCCCAGCGCGCGATCGGTCGAGAATGTCTGCAGGATCGGCGCGGGATCAGCGAGCCCACTGGTCTCGATGACGACGCGGCCGAACGGCGGCGCCGTCCCGCGCTCGCGGTCGAACACGAGCCGCCGCAGGGCCAACTGCAAGTCGCTGCGCGTGATGCAGCAGACGCAACCGTTGCCGAGCAGAACGGTCTCATCGGCGCTGGCACGGACGAGCGTGTCGTCGATTCCCACGGCGCCGAACTCGTTGACGATCACCGCGGTCCCCTGCCCTTCCGGCGACGCCAGAAAGCGGCGGAGCAGCGTGGTCTTGCCGGCGCCGAGAAAGCCCGTCACCACCGTGACCGGAATCTTCGCCCCGCGCTCGCGTTTCTGCCGCCGCCCAAATGGGCCTGCCTGCCGCGAGGGAAAGAGGTCGAGCATGGTCAACCGTAAACCGTCATCCTGAGGTGCCCGCCAAAGGCGGGCCTCGAAGGACGGCGGCCGATGCGCCGGGGCCGGCATCCTTCGAGGGGCGCTTCGCGGCCACCTCAGGATGACGGAACAGGACTCAAAACTCCATTTCCAAAATGTAGAGCCCGCCGATGTGGCGGTCGACCGCGTAGACGATCTCGCGCTCGTCGACGAACACGTCGTTCATCTGGATCGTCCCAGTAGGCGCGCCGGGCGGGGCCGGCGGCATGAACACGCCGACTTCCTTGGGTTGGTAAGGATTGGAGATGTCGTAGGCACGAAGCCCACCGTTGAAGAAAGTGCCGAGCACGATCTGGTCGGATTGCCACGCCGTCGGCAGCGGGACGTTCTCGTGGATATTATGGGCGCCGAAGCGCCCGGCCTGGGCGTAAATCCGATGGTCGGGCAGCGGGCAGGTGGAGATCGGGACCAGATTTGTCTCTTCGCGCGCGTCCAGCACCCAGATCAGCTTCGGCCAATCCTTGGCGTTGTTCTCGGTGGACTCGTCGGTGACCAGCATCAGTCCTCGGTCGAACAGCGGCACGATGGTGTGCATGAAGCCCGTATAGGGCGGCGAGTTGGTCCACGACGACACCTTCTTCGGGTTCGCCTTGTCGGAAATGTCGAGCACAAACATGCCGCCGTCGATGTAGGCGAGATAGCAGCGGTCCGGCCGTTGCGGATAGACGTTGGTGTTGTGGGCGCGATAGCCCTTGTCGATCTGATGGCGCGCCGGTGGCATGACGTTATCGCCGCGCCGCGTTCCCGGCATCCACCAGCGGCCGACTTCCACCGGCTTCGAGGGATTGCGTACGTCGACGCAGCGGTAGAACTGATCGTCCTGCGGGTGCGTCGGCTCGAAATCGCGCGACCCGGAAGCGCAATGTACGTATTCGCCGTCGCAGAACCAGAGCTGATGCACGCCGCGCGAATGCGGGCCGGAGCAATCAAAGAACGAAATCGATTTCGGACTTTCCGGCTTGGAAATATCGAACAGCTCGAAGCCCGCCGGTTGCAGATCCTTCTTTGAGGTCTGGTAGGCGACCGCCATCATGTTTCCGCAGGTCTCCAGTGAATTCGAGCGCATGTTGGCGTGCGGCAGATCGGTCTGGCAGATGACCTTCGGTTTGCGCGGATCGGACACGTCGACAGCGGTGAAATTCTTCGGCGCGCTTTCGTGCGCCAGCCAGATGATGCGCCGCCCGTCGGGAGCGATCTGTACCGACATGCCCTCGCCCATGCCGCCGAAGCCCGCGAGCGTATCGTGCGCCAGAAGCTTGAAATTCCAGACGACGGGTTGATAGCCCGCAGTGAGCGGGCTCGTATCAGTGGCGGCCATTCGGGGTGTCTCCTTCCGTTTCAGGTCACGTTCGGCGATTGGCGCCGCAACTTTTCTAGCGCAGCCTCGATTGAGCTTTTCAGAGAGCCCAAATCTCTGCTGATGATGTTCCAGATGATCTCGGCATCGATCGTATCGTAGTCATGCCGAATAATGTTCCCAATCGCCCGAATTTGTGACCATGGCTGATCCGGAATGAGCGCTTCTGCCGAGCTTTCGAGTTTGCTGGCAGCTTCTGATATCCGCGCCAAACATCGTTCGATTGCATCCTGAGTCTTTCGATCTTGCACAAAACTGTCGTAAGACACGCCGTGCGTATAGTCTTTGATCAAGTCGATATTGTCGAGAATGTCCTCAAGACGCCGAAGTGGCTTTTTAGAAGGCAACGATTCGATCCCTTTCAATTTCGCGTCTCAAGCGTTCCTTTCGGATGGGTTCGGCCACGATGTCCACCGGGCGTTGAAGAATCTCCCGCAGCCGTCGATTCAAAGAATCAAGACGCCCAAAATAGGCGAAGCCTTCGCGTCGCGCTTCGTCGCTCAGCTTCACCACCACGTCGATATCGGAGTCCTCGCGCTGCTCGCCCCGAGCTGCCGACCCGAACAGGGCTAGGCTCGTCACGCCGGCAGCGCGAAGCTCGCTTTCGTATGCACGGAGCTTTGAAATAATTTCGTCGCTTTTCATGCTGGCATATTACGCCGCCGATTTGGCTTTTTCCATAAAGTCTGGCCGCAGCGCCTTGCTCCAGTCCGGAACGGCATTGATGGTCTTGGCCTGCAGGAGGATATCCGCCTGCTTCTGCATGTAGGCCTTGAGGTCGGGAAACCCGGGGTTGACTTCGACACGCGAGAGCGCGGTAGCGAATACGTCCGACGCCATCTTGTAGCCCTTGCTGGCATAGAACGCGTAGATCACGTCGTCGACTTTCTTGCGGTCGTCCTTGAAGTCGTGCCCGGCAGCGAGCCACGCCTTCAGGTAAGCGACGACGGTATCGGGCCGCTTCTCCACCATTTCGGCCGTGGCCGCCATGAACACCGGCATCGGGTCGGCGCTGTAAAAGTCCAGAAGGTCGCTGCCGATGCCGTCGGCGACCGCGATCACATTGTAGGGTTCGACATTCACCATGGCGTCGACCGTCTTGGCGGCGAGCGCGGCGACCATGTTGTTGATGTCCATGCGGACTTCTTGGTAATCGCCCTTTTGCAGGCCGTGCTGCGGCATGATCAGGTCCACGAAGTCGTTGCCTACCGACGAGCCAGTGAGGTTGGCGATGCGTTTGCCGCGCAATTGGTCGACTGAGGTAATGTTTAGGTCCTTGCGCGTGGTGATGCGCGCCGTCTTGCCGACGTTCTCGATCACCGCGATGGCGACCAGACCACCTTTGACGTTGCCGATGATGAAGGAGGGTCCCGCATAGGTGCCGAGATCCACCTGGCCCGCGACCATCTGCTGCATGGTGACGTTGCCCGAAGACACGGCGAATTCCTCGACCGCGAGACCGTGCTTCTCCAGATAGCCGGATTTGATCAGATAATATGTCGGCATGCCCCAGATATTGGTCTGGTAGCCTTGGCGGATCGTCTCGGCGGCGCCAGCGCGGCGAGTCGCACCAAGCCCTAGAGAGAGCGCGCTCGCGGCGGACGCGGCCAGGATTTGGCGTCGCGTGATTGCGGAATGCTTGGTCATCGTTGTCCTCCCATTGCGGCCGCGCTTTCGCGCCTCGGCATCATGATACAGACCGCGTCTCCTGGCCGAGCAGGCGCAGCAGCTCTTTCTGATAATCGAGAAATTCGACACTCAGCGGATCGCGCGGCCGCGGCAATTGGATCGGCACCTCGGTCTTCACCTTGCCAGGATGTGGGGTCATCACCACCACCCGGTCGGCGAGATAGACCGCTTCGGCGACATTATGAGTCACGTAGATCACCGTCTTCTGTGTCGTGCGCCATACCTCGGCCAGAAGCCGCTGCATATCGTCCCGGGTCAAGGCATCGAGCGCCGCGAAAGGTTCGTCCATCAACAGCACCGCAGGATTGTAGGCAAGCGCGCGGGCGATCGCGACTCGTTGCTGCATGCCGCCGGAGAGATGGTGCGGGTAGGAGCGGGCGAATTTCTCCAGCTTGACCAGGCGCAACTGTTCGAGCGCGGTGGTTTCGCGCTCGGCCTTCGCCACGCCTTTCATTTCTAGGCCGAAAGCCACGTTGCCCAGGGCCGTACGCCAGGGAAAAAGCTGGGCAAAGTCTTGAAACACGATGCCGCGGTCCATGCCGTAACCGCGGACCGGCTGGCCGCCGATGCGGATTTCACCGGCAGTCGGCATCAGGAAACCTGCGATGATATTCAGCAGCGTTGATTTGCCGCAGCCGCTCGGCCCAACAATGCAGAGGAATTCCGATGCCTCCATGCTGAAGCTCACACCGCTGACGCCCGGCACGGTGCCGCCCGGGGTGTCGTAAATCAGTGAGATGTCGTGCGCTTCGATGTGAGCCATCGCTGTCCGAT